>JAWVDL010000175.1:0-4020 GCA_033857355.1 Gaiellaceae bacterium
CGCGGAGGCGCCCCGACTCGTTGGTCTCTCGACCGCGCCGCTCGCCGTCGCGCCGATCCGTTTCGCCGTCGGCGTGCTCGGGATTGCCGGCGCGATCCTGCGAGGTCTTGCCGTGAACGCCGCGACGGCGGAGTTCATCTTCGGGACGGCCGTGTTTGCGTTCGCGGCGCTTGCCGATCCGCGCCGACACTTCTTCCGCCTGGAGAGCGAGGCGGAGCCCGTGCCTGCCGATGCAACGTTCGAGCCGCTCGGGCGCGTAGCCCTCCTCGCCACGTATCCGAGCACCGTCGGGCTCACCGTCCTCACGGGCATCGCGCTCGCGATCAACGCCGCGCTTGCCGCGGTGCTGGCCGGCGGCGCGGCCGGGCTGGGCGTTGCCTGTGCTGTCGCGGGCGCCCAGATCGCGATGCGAGAGCGGGCGAGCGGCATTCGCCTGTACGCGGAGCGCGGCGGATCGCGACTCTTCGCCCGGGAAGCAGTCCCGCCACCGAGTGCGAAGCAGCACCAGTACTAGTCACACGCGTCTAACCCGGGAAACCCACCTCCCTCCCCGTTGGCTCGACCATAACGCCGAAAAACGCACGCGTGGGTGCCGATTTCTCCACAGCCGTCAGTTCGGGGATCCGGCGAGGTGAAATGAACCCGGCCGCGACGCGCCGGCACGGAGTGCTAGTCGGCGAGCGCTAGATCGATGTCGCGCGCAACGAGGCTGGAATAGCGACCGCCCAGGTCGACGAGCTCCTCGTGCGTCCCGCGTTCGACGATTCGCCCGCCGTCGAGGACCACGATCTGGTCGGCGTCGCGCACGGTTGAGAGCCGGTGGGCGATCGCGATCGTCGTCCTGCCCTCGCTGAGCCGGTCGAGCTCCTCCTGCACGGCGCGCTCGGTGCGCGTGTCGAGCGAGCTGGTCGCCTCGTCGAGCACGAGCACGGGCGGATTCCTGAGGATCGTGCGTGCGATCGCGATCCGCTGCTTCTCACCGCCCGAGAACCGGTAGCCGCGCTCGCCGACCTTCGTGTCGTAGCCCTCCTCCAGCCCGGCGATCAGCTCGTGGATCCGCGCCGCCCGAGCTGCGGCCTCGATCTCGTCGTCGGTGGCGTCCGGTCGCGCGAAGCGGAGGTTCTCACGGATCGACGCGTGGAAGAGGTACGTCTCCTGCGAGACGACGCCGACCGTCCGCGCGAGCGACTCGAAGGTGGCGTCGCGAACGTCGATCCCGTCGAGCAGCACGCGGCCGCGGTCGACGTCGTAGAGGCGCGCCACGAGGTAGCCGAGCGTCGTCTTCCCCGAGCCGGTCTCGCCGACGATCGCCGTTCGCGTACCCGCGGGCACCTCGATCGAGACGTCGCGGAGCGTCCACGGTCCGTCGGGCGAATAGCGGAACCAGACGCCGTCGAACGTCACGTCTCCGCGGCAGCGCGGCAGCGGGCGAGCGGCGGGCCGTTCAGAGATCTCCACGGGCAGGTCGAGGTACTCGAACACCCGATCGAACAACGCGAGCGACGTCTGGACGTCGATCCCGACCGACAGCAGCTGAGTGATCGGAAAGAAGAGGCGCGTCTGCAGCGTGGTGAACGCGACGAGCGTCCCGATCGAGATCGCGCCGCTTCCGCTCGCGATTGCCATCCCGCCGAACCAGTAGACCGCAGCGGGCATCACCGAGAACGTCGTCTGGATCGACGCCATCACCCACCGGCCGGCCATCTGCCGCCTGACCTCGAGATCGGCGAGGCCGAGCGACTCGCCCTCGAACCGATCGGCGAGCTCGCCGGACCGGCCCATCGTCTTCCCGAGCAGCATCCCCGACACGGACAGCGACTCCTCGACCAGCGTGGACATATCCGCAAGCGTCCCCTGCCGTTGCGTCGTGATCTTGCGGCGCTGCGCGCCGACGCGGCGGGTCAGGAAGACGAAGACCGGCAGGAGGGCCAGCGCGAACGCCGCGAGCCGCCAGTCGAGCAGGAACATCGCCACGATCGTCGTGATCACGGTCGTCACGCTCGAGACAATCGATGTTGCAGTCGAGGTGACGACGCTCTGGACGCCGCCGATGTCGTTTGCGATCCGCGACTGCACCTCGCCCGTGCGCGTCCGCGTGAAGAACGCGAGCGACAGGCGCTGCAGGTGGCGGTACACAGCGGCGCGGAGGTCGTGCATGACGCGCTGGCCGACGACGTTGGAGAGCCAGGTCTGCAGGACGCCGAGCACGCCGGTGACGATCGCGATCGCGATCATCCCGCCGACGAGCAGGTTCAAGAGGCGCGTATCGCGATGCGGAATGGCGTCGTCCAGCAGCGAACGCAGCAGGAACGGCGTGACCATGCCCAGCGTGGCCGAGGCCGCGATCAGCAGCAAGACAGAGCCTAGGCGGAGCTTGTAGGGGCGGAACAGGCCGGCGACGCGGCGCAGATTGGCGCGGCGAACGGCCGGATCCGCCGGGCGTTCCGGCGGCTCTTGCGGCTCGAACATGCGACCTCGAGGCATTCGAATCAAGGTACCCGGCGGCGACCGCGCTCCGCGAGCGCCCGCGCCGGTCTCAGACGATCACGACGGGCGTGCCGATACGAACGTGCTCGAACAGCCACTCCGCCTGCGGGATCTGCATCCGGATGCAACCGTGCGAAGCCGAGTAGCCGATCGAGGCCGCGTCCGGAGTTCCGTGGATCCCGACGCCCGCCGCCGAGGTCCCCATCCAGCGTGTCCCCAGCGGGTTGCCCGGCCCGGGCGGGATCGGCTGCAGGCCCTTGGCCCAGTCGGAGGTCGGCGGACGCCACCAGGGATTGCGCTGCATGTCGACGATCGAGAACTGCCCGGCCGGCGTCGGGTACTGGGCCCGGCCGGTCGCAACGCCGAAGCTGCGGACGAGGTTCGCCCCGTCGTAGAGGAAGAGCTTGTTCGCGTGACGCGAGATCACGATCACCGGCCCGATCGTCGCCGGCGTCACCTTTGGCGTCACGGGCTTCGTGGCCAGCAGCATGGGCGGCCGGACGCCGTAGCGGAGCGCGTTCTCGATCCCCGCGGTCATCGTTGCGCGGTCGACGCGCAGACCGGGCTTGGCCGGCGTGATCGAGGGACGCAGACCGCCTGTGACCCCGTGCACCTCGGAGTTCACGGGTTCGCGGGCGAAGCGGCGGTCGAGATACCGCACGTAGCTCCGCACCTGCGCTCGTGAGGAGGAGACGCCGAGCGAGATCTTCGTCCCGGGCCGGGCCTGGAGCGCGCGCGAGATCGCGTTCTCCACGTCGCCGGCCGCGCTGAACCGCGAGGGACGCGCCGTCCAGTGCTGGCCGTGGAAGACGAAGCGCAGCGGCCGGTCGAAGGCGGCGCGGAGCCGGGTGCGCGCAGGCTCGGAGGTCAGGCCGCCGATCCCGACGCCGTCGACGGTCACCCCGTGAGGGATCGGCACCGCCGGATGCTCCGCGGAGGGCGCCGCGGCAAACGCCGCGATGGCGGCGACCGGAATGATGATCAGCAGACGGCGCATCTGAAAGGGGCCAAAGTATGCCCATTTCCAGCGGGAATTGCGAGGTCCCCGACCGGGTACGATCAACCGGTGCAGAAGTACGTCCTCTCTGAGCTCGATTCTGGCGAGCGCGTCGTGTCCGAACGCGTGCCGAGCGTCCGCTCGATCGCGCTCGGCTTCTGGATCGGCGCCGGCTCGCGTGACGAGCGCGACGACCGCGCCGGCGTCTCGCATTTCATCGAGCACCTCCTCTTCAAGGGCTCGCGCGCGTACACCGCGCAGGAGATCGCAGAGATCTTCGACGGGCTCGGCGGCGAGCTGAACGCGGCCACCTCGCGCGAGCACACGGTCGTGTACGCACGCATCCCCGACGCCCACCTCGAGACCGCGGTCGACGTCATGGCGGACATGGTCTTCTGCCCGTCGCTCGCCGAGCTCGACGCCGAGCGCGAGGTGGTCCTCGAGGAGATCGCGATGTACGAGGACACGCCGCAGGAGCTCGTCCACGACCTCTTCTCCGAGGCGGTCTTCGGATCGCACCCGCTCGGACGGCCGGT
>JAWVDL010000176.1:0-4060 GCA_033857355.1 Gaiellaceae bacterium
GAAGAGGACGTCCGGGAGCCCGAGGTGCGACGCGGTCGTCTGCCCCAGCGTCGGGAACGCGATCGAGAGGTTGTCGAAGAGCCCGTGCTCGTGCTCGACGATGTGCTTCGTCGGCCCGCGCCAGACCGAGTACGCGTCCACCCACGGGATCACGCAGGCCACGATCACGACCCAGGAGACCTCCTCGAACACGCTCAGGAACCACCAGGCCAGGAACGAAACGGCGAACAGCTTGGCGAAGTCGGCAGCCGAGTCGAGCCCGCCCACCTGGAATGCGGCCGCCAGCAGCACGAGCGCACCGGCGACGAGCGGCAGCCCGCGTGCGGTGCGGAGCGGCAGCACGAGGTAGACCAGCGCAAAGGTGACCGGCATGAGCACGAGCGCCACCATCGCCACGTCGGACCAGAGCCCGACGTCCGGCAGCGACTCGTGCACGGCGTGATACGCCGCGAGCGCTGCGAAGAGCGCCGCGAACGCGATCCAGCGGCGCCGGCCGGTTAGGAGGGCTTGGTGAGACGTTGCTCGTTGTCGGGGTGCGATGGTCGTTCCGAGAGTAGGACGCAGGGAGCGTTCGTACCCCTAGGGTACGGGCGCGACTGAGGACACCCTCTCGGGGCGGGCAGCGCGGCCCGACGACACAGACCACGTTTCACCGAGCCCTCCTAATACGGCGGAAGCTCCGCCCACCACGGGCCGAGCGCTTTCAGTGCGTTCCAAAAGGCGGTTTTCGCAGGTTGCTCGTCGAGGGAGGAGTCGATGTCGGGGACGACGAGGGCCTCGATCGTCGCCGTGAAGCGCTGGAGCTCGCCGGACTTCCACTCAAGCGTATCCGCGAGCGGGAAATCGAGCTCGTTCACGAACTGCACCGTTTCCTCGCCCATCGCGACGAGCAGCTTCGGCTGGACGATGTGCAGCTCGCGTGCGAGGAACGGGCGAGCCTCGTCCTCGCGCTCGCCGGCGTACTTGAGGCAGTTCGTCCCGTAGATCGCAAGCGGGTCGACGTGCAGGCGCTGCAGCGATTTCAGTACCGCCTGGCCGGCGCGACCATAGAACGCCACGCCCTCCTGGAGCTCCGACGGCTGCGGGGAGTGCTTGAGGAGGAAGACATCCGCAAGCGGATGTCCGGAGCCCACGACCGGGACCGTCGACTCGCCTCCTGCGACTGCGATCTCGTGCCCGAGATCGTTGATCTCGGCGATCGCCTTTTGCAGGTACTTCTCGTAGATCTCGTCGGTAGGCACAGGGCTCACGGGCGGCCTAACCGAGTTCGCGGCTAGCGGACCCGTTCCTTGGCCTGCGCGACCCACTTCAGCGATTGCAGGTAGACGAGCGACTTGGGACGGCGCAGGACCTGTGCGGTCCGCAGCGACAGGAGGAACTCCTCAGGCCCGTCGAAGCCTCGCATCCGCAGCGCGCCCGTGCCGACGCCCTGGAGCACGTGCGCGTCGGATCCGGCGCCCATCGTCAGGTCGTACTTGCGGGCGAAGCGCAGCGCCTCGTCGTTGTAGGCCTCGAACAGAAGTCTCGCGTTGTAGACCTCGAACACGTCGATCTCGGCCAGGTGGCGGTGGAGCGTGGCCGCTTCGGGGATGGCGTGCATGCGGTCGAAGGGGTGGGGGAGATAGACGAGCCCGCCCTGGGCGCGGATGGCGGCGATCGTGTCTCCGAACGACATGCCGCGCTCGATCTCCTCGCGCAGGAAGAGGCCGATCACCTCCCCCTGTCCGTCCGTCTTGATCTCCTCGGCGGGAATGACGGTGAGGCCGGTGCCGTCGGCGTGCTCGACCGCTTCCAGCGCGCCGCCGAAGGCGTTGTGGTCGGTGACGGCGATTGCGCCGAGCCCGTGCTCGGCAGCGTGCGCGACGAGCTCGGCGGGCTCGATCGAGCAGTCGTGCGACCAGTTGGTGTGCATGTGCAGGTCGCAGACGATCCAGTCCCGGTCGCCGAGCGGGTCGCTCTCGCGGCGGCCCTTCCCGCGGCGTTTGCCTCCGACGTCGGCGTAGAGCTCGTCCAGCTGCCGCGCGACCGCGGCGAACGTCTCGCCCTCGACGGCGGCAAGGGACTTGGCCGCCGAGCTGTCGCGGTACGCGTCGTCCTCGGCGAGCCGGGCCATGGCCGCCGCAGCGAGCTCGGGCTGCTCCTCGACCCCCACGGGAGCTGCGATAGCCGCGCCTGACGCCGCCGCCTCGAGCGCGAGCCTGCGCAGGCCGCTCGGGGCAGGCACGAAGATCCGCGCCTCGGCGAGCAGCGGGGCACGGGCGGCGCCGTCGCGCGCGGTGACGACCGAGACGCGGTCGGCGACGTAGGCGGGCACGTATGGGCGGCCGGTCAGCGGCTTCGTGCGCAGCAGCAGGACCTCCCAATCCTCGAGCTCGCGGGCCGCGCGTAGGGCCGCGCGGGCGAGCGGCCGCTCCGTTGGCCGCCATTCCACGACGATCAGATTTCGCTTCCTGCCCGGCTTGAACAGCTGGGGATCGACGCCCTCGCTCAGGATCCTGTAGCTCCCCGGATAGCGCTCTGCCGCGATGGCCGCGGTCGCCTCCGAGCTCGCGACGAGCGCGTCGAGCCGGCCGAGCAGGCGCTCGCGTTGCTGTCGCGCGGGCGGGTAGCCGATCCGGTCGGGCGAGAAGAAGCCCGCGACGGTGAGCGCCTCCGCGTCGCGCAGCGCGAGGTACGAGATGCTCGGCAGTCCCGGCTCGAGGCCGTGGACGACGTCGTACCCGCCGACCGCGAGCGCGAGGGAAAGGTTCGCCCGCACGCCGACCGGGACGCCCATCCGGCTGCGACGGGAGATTGGCACGGCGGGCCCGACCGCGATCAGCTCGGCTTCGGCGCCGTCCGCGAGCGCGCGCCGGCCCGCGAGCAGGTCGCTCGCGCGCGTCGAGGGCGCGAGCACGGTCACGGAGTGCCCGAGCGCGCGCAGCTCCGTCGCCACTCCCGCCACGTGCTCGTTGACGTCGTGGGGCTGCGACCACGCGAACGGCGTGACGAAGCAGATCTTGAGTCCCATCTGTCGTCTGATGCTAGCCCCGGAGGGCTGAAAGTGGATCGATCGCCGCCCCTCGGAGGCGCAACTCGAAGTGGAGATGCGGGCCGGTGGCGTCGCCTGTCGCGCCGACGAGCCCCACCTGGAAGCCCGCGCCGACGCGCTGGCCGACGCGGACGTCGATGCGCGACAGGTGCGCATACATCGACCGCACCTCGCCGCGGTGCGCGATCACGACCAGGTTGCCCCAGCCGCCGTCCCGCCAGTCGGCCCACGTCACGGTTCCGGGCCCGGCGGCGGCGACGCCCTGTCCGCTCGGCGCCGGGAGGTCGATCCCGGCGTGGAACCGGCCGCCGCGAGGTCCGAAGCGGTCGCCGATCGGCGCCTGCAAGGGCCAGGCGAGCCGGAGCGGCGACACGGCAGGCGCGTGCGACAGCGCTCGAATCGTCGCCGGGCCGACGCGTCCGTCCACGCCGAGTCCGGCCCAGCGCTGGAAGCGCCGCACCGCCGACTCCGTGCGTCCGCCGAATCCGCCGTCGAAGTAGCCCGACGGAAACCCGTGCCACGCGAGCAGGAACTGCAGGGCGGTCACGTCCCAGCCGACCGCGCCCGGCCCGAGCGGGCGGCTCCCGAGCGGATGGCGCCCCAGGCGGCCGAGCGCCTGCCGCGTGTGCGCCCCGACCACGCCGTCCACCGCGAGATGCCGGTGCCGCTGGAAGCGCAGGATCGCCCGCCGCGTTCCGGGCCCCGAATAGCCGTCGACAGGGCCGCCGTAGAGCCCGTGCGCCTTCAGCGCGACCTGAAGCGCGGCCACGCGGGCGCTCCCCGCCGCATCGGACCCGGCCGGAAAGGTCAGGGCCGCGGCGAGGACGAGCAGACCGAGAAACGCCCTGAGCGGCACGGGATTCCCCGTTTCGCCGCGTGCAGGGCGTTCCCTGGTCGGTGCAGAGCTCTAAGCGGTCGCGGCGGCCGGCGTCTTGGCGGCCTTGCGCGCGTACTGCTTGATGAACTTCTCCGTCTCCTCGTACGCCTCGTCGTCGACGATCTGCTTCGGCGGCGACTTCATCAGGTACG
>JAWVDL010000177.1:0-3051 GCA_033857355.1 Gaiellaceae bacterium
CGAAGGGGTCCCGCTCGCAGAGCTCATGGGCGACGCCGCACCGAATTGACATGAGCAATGGAGCGAGCCATTCCGGCAGCGCCGCGATCGAGGTCCTGATCTGCGATGACAACCAGCCGCTACGCGCATTGCTGCGGGACGTCATCGAACTCAGGTCGTCCCTGCGCGTCGTCGGCGAGGCCCGCGACGGCAACGAAGCGATCGAGGAAGCGGCCCGGCTGCAGCCGGACATCATCCTGCTTGACCTCGCGATGCCGCGGCGAACCGGGCTGGACGCGCTCCCGGAGCTCCGGAAAGTCGCGCCCGCGGCCAAGATCATCGTGTTGTCCGGCTTCTCCGCGGCGAGCGTGGCCGACGAGGTGATCGCGCTCGGAGCGGTCCGCTACCTCTCGAAGGGCGCAGACATCCAGGAGATCAACGACACGATCGAAGAGGTCGCTGCCGAGCCGGTGGGCGCCGTACAGGCGGCCGGCCCGACCATCGGCTAGCGAGTCGCCCGGGTTACGATGGCCCGCGATGAGTCTGGGGACAGCCGCGGGAACCGGACTCCCCTCGTGCACGGTCGTCGTTCCCACACGCGACCGCCCGGCGATGCTCGCCGAGTGTCTGGAGTCGATCGCCAGGTCGGACTATCCGCGTGACCTGCTCGACGTAATCGTCGTCGACGACGGAGACCCGGGCGAGTCGCGGGCGGCCGCGACGGTGAACGCCGTCAGTGACCGCCTGGACGTGTCGGTGCGGGAAACGAACGGGCGTGGGCCGTCTGCCGCGCGCAACCTCGGCGCCGGCGAAGCGCGCGGGAGCATCCTTCTCTTCACCGACGACGACTGCCGAGTGGATGCGCTGTGGCCGCGGACACTCGCGCTCTCGATCAAGGACACCACGACGACCGCCGCGGGCGGCCGCATCGTCAACCAGTTCGACGACAACCGCTGGTCGACGGCGAGTCAGCGGGTGATCGACATCGTGTACGCCTATTACAACGCCGACCCGGCGCGGGCGACCTTCCTCGCGAGCAACAACCTCGCCGTCCATGCCGAAGCGTTCCGCGAGCTCGGGGGCTTCGACGAGGAGTTCCGCTGGGCGGAGGATCGCGACTTCTGCCGCCGCTGGCTTTCGGCCGGCAACGAGCTGATCTACGTCCCGGCCGCGATCGTCGAGCACGCGCACCGGCTCACGCCGCAGGCATACGTCCGGCAGCAGTTCGCGTACGGGCGCGGGGCGTTCCATTTTCACAGGACGGCCGCGCGGAACGGGGACAGCCAGGCCGGCATGGCGCGCGGCTTCTATGCCGACGCCGCGCGCCGCCTGGTCCGGCGTGAAGGCTTCGGAGAGGGGAGGCAGCTAGCGCAGGCGGCTGTCGAGATAGGCGGCTGGCAGCTTGCCAATGCCGCGGGATTCGCCTGGGAGGCGATCTTTGCACGCGTCGGCCGCTGACCGTCGAGCCCGCTTCCGGGCGCTCCACGCCCGCGAGGAGCTCTTCGTCATGCCGAATCCCTGGGACGTCGGGTCGGCCCGCCTGCTCGAAGCGGCCGGGTTCGAGGCCCTTGCGACCACGAGCGCCGGCTTCGCCTGGTCGCTCGGCAGGCTCGACCAAAACGTCTCGCGCAGCGAGCTCGTCGCCCACGTCGCACAGCTGGTCGCGGCGTCCTCTCTGCCGCTGAACGTCGACAGCGAGCGCTGCTATCCCGACGACCCTGGCGGCGTCGCCGAGACCGTCGCGCTCCTCGCCGATGCAGGCGCGGCGGGATTCTCGATCGAGGACTACGACCCGGCTACCGGACGAATGGACTCTGTCGAGGACGCTGCCGAGCGGGTGGCGGAGGCCGCGAAGGCCGCGCACGCCTTCTCCGAGCCGCTCGTGCTCACCGGACGCGCCGAGAATCACCTGCGCGGGGTCGACGACCTCGACGACACGATCGCGCGCCTCGTCGCGTATCGGGACGCCGGCGCGGAGTGCCTGTATGCGCCCGCGCTGACCGACCTGGGCCAGATCGCCCGCGTCGTCGAGGCGGTCGGAGCGCCGGTCAACGTCCTCGCGCTTCCCGGCGGTCCGACCCTTGGCGAGCTCGCGTCGGCGGGAGTGCGCCGCGTGTCGACGGGAAGCCTCCTCGCCGGAGCCGCGTACGCCGCGCTGCTGGCCGGCGCGCGAGAGCTGCTCGGCGAGGGCACCTCCCGCTATGCCACCGCGGGCCTTCCGGACGAGATCCGCCGAGCTGCGTTCGACAGCTAGGGCGGCGGCGGCACCGTCGAGCCCGGGGCCGGGCCGGCGCGCGCCTGAAGCGCGACCGCGCCGAGGACGATTGCTCCTCCCGCCAGAGTGGCCGCGCTCGGCTGCTCCGACTGGACGAGCCAGACCCAGAGCGGCCCGAGGACGATCTCGAGCAGCGTGATCAGCGCGACCTCCGCGGCCGGGATCAGGCGCGCCCCGATCGTCAGGAAGATGAGGCCGAGCCCGATCTGGCCGATTCCGAGCGCCGCCAGCAGCAGGAGGTCCCGGGACCCGACGCCGCCGGCCGGGTGCGCGAACGGCGCCGCGGCGAAGAGCACCGCGACCTGTGAGAGACAGGTCGCGGGCGCCATCGAGACGTCGCGCCGCCGCCGGGTGATCACGAGCGTCCCGGCGAACGCGATCGACATCAACAACGCCATGCCCTCCCCGAGTACGTGCGGATGACCGCCCGGGCCGCCGACCATCAGCGCCACACCGGCCAGCGCGATCGTCATCGCCGTCCAGGTCCTGGCCGGCACAGGCTCGCCGAGCAGCGTCCCGAGCGCCGCGGCCAGGATCGGCGCCAGCGCCTGCATGAAGAGCACGTTCGCGACCGGCGCGTAGTTCAGCGCGACGATGAACGCACCCGACGAGACGGCCATCAGCGCCGCGACCGCAAGCCCGGCACCGCCGATCGCGCGGAAGGCACGCACCACCGCGCCCTGCTCGGCGACGGCGACATAGGCCAGCAGCGCGAGCACCGCGAACAGCGCGCGTCCCGCGAGCTGCGTCCCGAGACCGACGGAGAGCTCCCGCTGGAGGACGCCCGCCGAGGACCA
>JAWVDL010000178.1:0-2629 GCA_033857355.1 Gaiellaceae bacterium
GTACTCCCGCTGCAACCGCTGCGGGCGCCCACGGGCCGTGTTCCGCAAGTTCGGCCTCTGCCGGATTTGCCTGCGCGAGCTCGCCCACCAGGGCGTCATCCCGGGCATGACGAAATCGAGCTGGTGAACCCATGCTGACCGATCCAGTCGCAGACATGCTCACGCGCATCCGCAACGCCAACAAGGCGATGCAGGACACCGCGGCCATGCCCTCGTCGAAGCTCAAGATCGAGATCGCGAAGCTCCTCAAGAACGAGGGCTACATCCGCGATTACCGCGTCGAGCAGGACGGCTCGTTCCCGAGCCTCGTCATCGAGCTCAAGTTCGGCCGCAACCGCGAGCGCGTGATCACGGACCTGAAGCGCGTCTCGCGTCCGGGCCGGCGCGTCTACGCGCGCAAGGACCGGCTGCCGCGCGTCCTCGGCGGCATGGGCACGGCTATCCTGTCCACCTCCGGAGGCCTGATCACGAGCCGCGACGCCGAGAAGGAAGGTGTCGGCGGCGAAGTGATCTGCTTCGTCTGGTAACAGCCTTATGAGCCGAATCGGAAGACGCCCAATCGAAGTGCCTGCCGGTGTATCGGTGTCGCTCGACCCTGGCCGCGTGCAGGTGAACGGGCCGCTGGGCGAGCTCAAGCAGCAGGTTCCCGCACGCATGAAGATCGAGCAGTCCGACGGCGAGATCACCGTCACGCGTCCCACCGAGCGCGGCGAGGATCGCGCGCTGCACGGCCTGACGCGAACGCTCATCGCGAACATGGTCGAGGGCGTCACCAAGGGCTTCGAGAAGCGCCTGGAGATCCAGGGCGTCGGGTACCGCGCGACTCTGAAGGGCACAGATCTCGATCTCGCGGTCGGCTATTCGCACACGGTCACGATCAAGCCCCGCCAGGGCATCACCTTCGAGCTGCCGACGCCCACCGAGATCGTCGTGAAGGGCACCGACAAGCAGATGGTCGGTCAGACCGCCGCGGAGATCCGCGCGGTCCGCAAGCCCGAGCCTTACAAGGGCAAGGGCATCCGCTACCAGGGCGAGTTCGTCCGCCGCAAGGTCGGCAAGCGAGCGTAATGGCCACGTTGACCAAGCTTCAGGCGCGCCAGCGCCGTCACCGCCGGATCCGCGGCAAGGTGCAGGGCACCTCCGAGCGTCCGCGTCTCGCGGTCTTCCGCTCCAACCGCGGCATCTCGGCGCAGCTCATCGACGACACCGAGGCGAAGACCCTCGCAGCCGCGAGCTGGCAGGGCCTCGCCAAGTCGTTCAAAGGCGACAAGACCAAGCAGGCCGCCGAGGTCGGCAAGCTCCTCGCCAAGAACGCGAAGAGCGCCGGCGTCGAGAACGTCGTCTTCGACCGCGGCGGCTACCTGTACCACGGACGCGTGAAGGCGCTGGCAGACGGCGCGCGCGAGGGAGGGCTCAAGTTCTGATGAGCAGTACGACGCCAGTAGAACGCGAAGTCATCGCGCGCGAGCAGACGCGTGAGCTGAAGGAGCGCGTGGTCGAGATCAACCGCGTCGCGAAGGTCGTCAAGGGAGGCCGCAGGTTCTCGTTCACCGCGCTCGTGGTGATCGGGGACGAGGTCGACCAGGTCGGGGTCGGCTACGGCAAGGCGCGCGAGGTTCCCCTCGCGATCACGAAGGCCGTCGACGACGCGAAGAAGAACCTCTTCACCGTCCCGAAGCACGGGACGACGATCACCCACGAGATCCTCGGCGAGTTCTCGGCGGCACGGGTGCTGCTGCGACCGGCCAGCGAGGGAACCGGCGTGATCGCCGGCGGCGGCGTCCGTGCCGTGCTCGAGCTTGCCGGAATCCGCGACATCCTTGCGAAGAGCCTCGGCACGACGAACCCGATCAACATGGCGAAGGCGACCGTGAACGGCCTCCAGCGGCTGCGCCGCCCCGAAGAGGTCGCGAAGACCCGCGGCCTGACGATCTCCCAGGTTCTCCCGCACGTGAAGGTCGAGCCGGCGGCGGCCGATGAGCCCGCGCCCGAGCCGGAGCCCGCCCAGGAGGAGCCGAGTGCCGAAGGTTAAAGTCACGCAGGTTCGCTCCCAGATCGGCCAGAGCGAGAAGCATCGCGGCACGCTCCGCGCGCTCGGCCTGGGCAAGATCGGGCGCAGCCGTGAGCACACGGAGAGCCGTGAGCTCGCCGGTATGCTCAGGAAAGTCCGCCATCTCGTGAAGATCGAGGGCCAGGACGCCTAGATGGCCGAAGAGCTGAACCTCCATACGCTGAAGCCCGGCGCGCCGCGGAAGGATCGCAAGCGCATCGGCCGCGGCCTAGGCTCGGGCAAGGGCCGCTATTCCGGCCGCGGGATCAAGGGTCAGAAGTCGCGCGCGGGCTCGCACAAGATGCGCGCCGGCTTCGAGGGTGGCCAGATGCCCATCTACATGCGCCTGCCGAAGCAGCGTGGCTCGACGTCCAAGGATGCGATGCCGATCGTCCCGTTCATGACGAAGACCGTGCCGGTCAACGTCCGCGACCTCGAGGCGCGCTTCGACGCGGGAGCCGAGATCACGCCCGAGGCCCTCGTCTCGGCCGGGATCCTCAAGAACACGAAGATCGACGTCAAGATCCTGGGCAACGGCGACCTGTCGAAGAAGCTCACGGTCAGCGCGCACGGCTTCTC
>JAWVDL010000179.1:0-2545 GCA_033857355.1 Gaiellaceae bacterium
ACGACGACGAGGCCGAGCAGGTCGAGGCCTGGCGGCGGCGTGGCGTCACCGAGGAGCGGAGCATCGGTGCGCGCGAACGCAAGCACGCGCCGGCCCTGGCGCGCCTCGGCCTCGGCGACCGGCCCGAGCCCGCCCAGCGGAAACAGCTCGGGCGCACCGAGCACGTAGGCGCCGTCGGCGAGCTCGAGCGCGCCCCAGCGCCTCCGCGACGAGAAGGGAATCTGCACGCCTAGGGGCTCGGCCGTGCCGGGGAGGGACTCGGCGAGAGCGCGCAACGTGGAGTTGGCTCCGGGCGAGCTGGCCGCGTAGCGCCCGAGCGCCAGCCGCAGCTCCTGCTCCTCGGTCCCGGCGGCGGGAACGAGGCGCGCGACCGTCAGCCCCGGCTCGGTCAGCGTGCCGGTCTTGTCCATGCAGACCACGTCCACCGAAGCGATCGACTCCACCGCGTTGAGCTGCTGCGCCAGTGCCCCGCGCCGCGCCATCCGCAGCGCGCCGACCGCGTAGGTCACGCTCGCAAGCAGGATCAAGCCCTCGGGAACCATCGTCACGACGGCGGCGACCGAGGTCGGCACGGCTTCCCCGATCGACGTCTTCCGATCCCAGAGCGCGTAGCCGAGGACGAGCGCGAGCGGAACCATCACCGCGACGAGGGCGAGCAGCAGCCGGTTCAGCGCATGCTCGAGCGGCGAGCGGGGATGGCGGAACTCGCGCGCCTCCCCGGCGAGGCGCTCCGCGTAGCTGCGCTCGCCGACCGCGGTCACCTCGTAGGCGCCGGTCCCGTCGACGGCGAACGAGCCGGAGCGCACCTCCTCGCCGGGCCTGCGGTCGACGGGCTCCGCCTCGCCGGTGAGGATCGACTCGTCGAGGCTGAGCGCGGCGGCGTCGACGAGCGTCCCGTCGGCGACGATCTGGTCGCCGGCCTGCACGCGCACCAGGTCCCCTTCGACCACGCCCTCGACGGGCACGTCACGTGCCTGGCCCCCGCGCACGACGTGCGCGGTCGGCGCGACCAGCGCGGCGAGCCGGTCGAGCGCCCGCTTGGCCCGCAGCTCCTGCCCGATGCCGATGCCGGAGTTCGCGACGAGGATGCCGAGGAAGAGCGCGTCCTGCCACTGTCCGAACGCGAGCGTCACGATTCCGGCGACCAGCAGGATCACGTTGAAGACGGTGAGGACGTTCGCCCGGACGATGCTCCACGTGGAACGGCTCGTCGGTGGCGGCCCCGGCGGCGGCTTCGCCGCGAGGCGGCGCGAGGCCTCGGCTTCGGTCAGCCCGTGTGGAGCGAGGTCTGCGCTTGCGGTCGCGGTCAGGCGACCGACGCTAGCGGACGCCCACTCGAACGTGGTAGCCGAAGCGGAACGGCACGGTGCGGTCGCCGAGCACGCGCCGCGCGACCGCCTCCACCTCGTCGAGGCGCAGCTCTCGCTCGGCCTCCTCGGGGTCGCCGATCATCCCGATGCTGCCCATGAGCCCGACGATCCGGTCGACGTCGCCTTCCTCGACCGAATGGAGGACGAGCTCGCGGCAGAAGCGAAACTCGCCGCTGTCGCGCATGCGCCCGAGATGACCGTCCTTCGACAACCGCTCGGCACCCGGGTGGATGCCCAGCCGCTCGCGCCGCGCCCGTCGCCGGGCGCCGTACTCCCAGAGCGCTTGCTCGATCTCCCAGTCCACCACGGGATAGACGTCGTAGTCGTACGCGGCGAAGAGACCGCCGGGCTGCAGGATCCGCCCGACCTCGCGGAACGTCGGGGCCGGCTCCATCCAGTGCAGCGACTGCGACGCCGTGACGATGTCGGCGCAGGCATCCGCAAGCCCGGTCTCGTGTGAGAAGCCGAGCACGAACTCGACGTTCGGCTCCGGGGTCAGGCCCTCGGCCGCATCCCGCATGGACCCGTTCGGCTCGACGCCGACGACGCGCTCGGCCCGCGAAGCCCACGGTCGGGTGGAAAGGCCCGTCCCCGCGCCGAGATCGACGACGAGGGCGGGCCGTTCCGTTCGCGCAAGCTGGAGCAGCGTCTCGAAGAGCGCGGCCGGCGGCTTGGGCCGGTAGCGGTCGTAATGCGACGCGAACCCCTCCCGCTCGTAGCCCGAGCGGGAGATCAGCTCTTGCGAGAATTCGTTACCAGCGCGACCTGCGACCACGCCGGCTCGTGTAGAGCAACCGCGGTCGAGCAACCGTCATGCCCTGGCTCTCGAACTGCTCGCGGTGGCCCAAGCCCACTGCAACGCGGCTGACGTCAGCCTGCTGCTCGGGTGTGACGAAGGTGACGCCGCTACCGCTCTTTCCGGCCCGGCCGGTGCGGCCGACACGGTGGATGTAGCCCTTGCCGTCCTCCGGCGGATCGAAGTTGATCACGTGGGTGATCTCCGCGAGGTCGAGACCGCGAGCCGCCACGTCGGTGGCGACGAGCGTGGTCACCTTGCCGGTGTGGAACCGTTCGAGTGCCCGCTCGCGCGCGCCCTGGGTCATGTCGCCGTGCAGCGCCGCCGCACGCACGTCGCGGCGGTGGAGCTTCGCGACGAGGCGGTCGGCGCCGCGCTT
>JAWVDL010000180.1:0-5101 GCA_033857355.1 Gaiellaceae bacterium
CAGTACCGGTATGTGGTGGCCAGCGTCGACGGGAGCGGAAACCTGTCTGCGGGAGTGGCGGTGGTGGCAGTGCCGACACGGCTCTTGCTGGTCGCACCGGTGGACGGCGCACGGGTGGCCAAGCCTCCCCTCCTGCGCTGGATCGCGATCAACGGCGCCGATTACTACAACGTCCAGTTGTTCCGGGGAACGACGAAGATCTTGACCGTCTGGCCGTTGAAGCATCAGTTCGCATTGCGGCGCACCTGGAGGTTCGGCGGGCGCAAGATCACCCTCACGCCGGGGACGTATCACTGGTACGTCTGGCCCGGCTTCGGCGCGCGCACGGCGGTTCGGTACGGAAACATGCTCGGCGCGAGCAGCTTCGCGATGACTCGATAGCACGGCCTTCGGAAAGCTAGAATCGAGCCTCCACGCGGGCGTAGCTCAGTTGGTAGAGCATCAGCTTCCCAAGCTGAGGGTCGTGGGTTCGATCCCCATCGCCCGCTTCGAGCTAGAGGAGATCGGTGTCGTCGTCCGGCGGCGGGATGTCGATCGGCTGGAAGCGGTGGCTAGCGGCCACGGCGAAGCACGCGAGCGGCACGGCGACCAGGAAGCGCGGGTCTGCCCAGGCCAGGCCGATCCACAGGAACGGGACGACCGCGAAGGTCGCCCAGCGGACCGAGCGGTCGGCTTCGAACAGGCGCCGGAGCGGCTCTAGGCGGGTTAGGAGCTCTTGCCCCATTCCAGCCTGCGATCGCGGAGACGGGCGAGCTCGTCCTCGAGCCGCTCTTCGTCTGCCGCAGGCGTGGAATCGGGTGCCGCCGCGTCGTTTGGATAGGCCGCGCCGAGAAGCATGCGCGCCGCGTCGAGCCTGGTCCGGTAGTCGGGGGTCCCGTCTGGCTGGATCGCCTCGAGGGACTCTTCGAAGGTTCGCCAGAGAAGATCGATGCGCGCCTCGAGCCGGTCGCGGAGCTCCTCGGAGGCAGCACGGGGCTCGGCCTGCTCGGGAGGGGGTTCGGGCGCGGTCTCGGGCGCCTTCAGGCGGGCGGCGGCGTTCAGCGCGGCGAGCTCCTCGCCGAGGCGCTTTTCGCGCGCTTCGAGATTCTCCTGGAGGCGGGCCAGCCGGGTGCTGCGCTCCTCGAGCTCGGCGGCCATGAGGTCGAGCTCGCTCCGGGTCGGGCCCTCCGCCGGCTTTGGCTTCGATTGGACGCGTGCCGGAGCCGGAGCCTCGATGGGCTCGATCGGGTCGTCACGGCGCGCGAGGTGCGCTCGCAAGCCGGAGCCGAACTCCTCTGTCGATGCGGCGGCAGGGTCGATATCACCCATATCGGTCAAAGACGCCGCAAACCACAGATTCTTGCTGCGAGAATCCCTCGAATGGCGCATCTCAGGCTGATCGAGGAGGGTGAGGCGACCGGCGCGCTGCAGACGGAGTACGAGGCCGCGGCCAGACGCGCCGGGAAGGTGTTCAACATCGTCAAGGCCATGAGCCTGAACGCGCCCGTTCTCGAGCGCTCGATGCAGCTCTACGGCGCGATCATGCACGGTCCCTCGCCGCTCTCCCGCGTGGAGCGGGAATTGCTCGCCGTCGTCGTCTCGGCGACCAACGAGTGCCGCTACTGAATTCGCGCCCACGCAAACGACCTCCGTGACGAGGGCGCCCCGGACGAGCTGGCCGAGCACGCCTCGCACGACTGGCGCGCCGCCGACCTGGAGCCGCGCGTCCACGCCCTGTGCGAGCTCGCGGAGCAGCTGACTCGGCGGCCCGCGTCTATCGGCCCGCCGGAGATCACCCGTCTTCGCGCGGTGGGCCTCGACGACGTGTCGATCCACGACGCGATCCAGGTGATCGCCTATTTCAACTACGTCAACCGAGTTGCGGACGCAGTCGGCATCCCCGACGAGCCGGAGTGGGCCGGGCCGTAGCGCTGGTCCGGACTTTGTGGCTCAGAGCCACAAACTGTCCAGAAGCGCCAGGAGGCACCCGCATTGCTCCGAGGGAAACTGTGACGAAAGACGCGATAGTGGCTCAGAGCCACTAACTTCGCCAGGCCTCGGCGAGACGGCTCCGGGATTCAGCGAGATGCTCCGGGATCACCTTGACGTCCGCGAGCACGGGCATGAAGTTCGTGTCGCCCGACCAGCGGGGCACGACGTGGAGGTGCACGTGGTCGACGACGCCGGCGCCGGCCACGCGACCGAGGTTCCAGCCAAGGTTGAAGCCCTCCGGGCGGTACGTGTCCTTCAGGGCGTCGATCGCGCGCGCGGCCAGCGTGTGAATCTCGGCGGCCTCGTCGGGCTCGAGCGCGCCGAACTCGCCCACGTGGCGCGCGGGCGCGACCATCAGGTGCCCGGACGAGTACGGGAACTTGTTCAAGAGCACGAACGCGCGCTGCCCGCGCCGAACGACCAGCCGCTCCTCGTCGTCGCCCTCGAGCGCACGGCAGAAGACGCAGCCGTCCTCCTCGTCGGCCTTCGACACGTACTCGAGCCGCCAGGGCGCCCATAGCTGCCGCGTCACGGCGAGCCTTGTACCAGAGAAGAGGCTGCGCGGCGACCGGCTGACCCGGTCGCCGCGGAAAGCGCGCCTACTTGGTGAGGACGTCGGCGACCTTGCTCAGCTCGTTGCCGATGTTCGTCGAGAGCAGCGTGACGGCGCCGATTACCAGCAGCGTCACAACTGCGAGCACGACGGCGTATTCCGCCATCGTCTGGCCATCCTCGCGCTCGGCGCGGGCGAGCCAGGTCTGGACGCGCGTGTATGCGTGCAACACGGAGCTACCTCCCATTTATCTGCCGCCTTGGATCGATCGCCCACGTGATCGGCGCCGCGTCGGGACCCCGCTATCCCTCGCCCAGGTATCGGCTAGAGCCAACGCTTGAAGCGGAAAAAGCCGATCAGCGCGAGGATCGTCGCGACCATGAAGCCGATGATCGCCCAGAACGCAGCCGCGGTCCCGAAGCCCGGGAAGTCGACGTTCATCCCGAAGATCCCGGAGATGAGCGTCAGCGGCAGCAGGATCACGCTGAAGACCGTGAGCACGCGCAGGACGTCGTTCTGCCGGTGCGAGATCACCGACTCGTTCGTGTCCTCGAGCGCCTCGACGACCTCCTTGTAGTTGTCCAGGAGGTCCCAGATCCGCTCGGCGGCGTCGACGATGTCGTCGAAGTAGAGCTCGAGCTCCTCGGGGAGGAACCGCTCGACATGCCGCTCGAGCAGGCGCAGCGTCGAGCGCTCGGGCTTGATGATCTTGCGGTAGGAGATGATCTCCTGCTTGACGTTCGAGAGGTCGCGCACGACGTCCTCGGCGGCGCCCTCGAACATCTCGTCCTCGATCGAGTCGAGCTTGTAGCCGATCTTGTCGAGGATCGGGAAGCAGTAGTCGAACAGGTCGTCGAGCACCTCGTAGAGCAGGCGGCCCGAGCCCTTCGAGAAAAGCTGCTCGCGCAGCGCCTCGTCCTCCTCGCAGCGGCGGAAGAGCCGCGTCACGGGGAGCAGCTCGACGTTCGGGATCGTCACGAGGTAGTCGGGGCCGAGGAACACGTCGAGCTCGGCCGCGTTCAGCCGCTGGATCGCCTTGTCGTAGACCGGGAAGTGGAGGACGGCGAAGAGGTACTCCGGGTAGTCGTCGATCTTCGGCCGCTGGCGCTTCGAGAGCACGTCCTCGAGGTCGAGCGGGTGCCAGCTGAACCGCTCCGCGAGCAGCTCGGCGTCGGTCGTGTTCAGCGACTCGAGGTGAATCCAGGTGAGGCCGCCGGCTGTGAGCTCCTGAATGCGGGACTCAGGCTCGCGCAGCGTGACGTCGCTCGCGGAAGGGCGAGCACGGGACCGCGTCAGGCGTGGCAGGCTGGGCATCGGTACTGAGCGGGTCTTCCAACGGGAGCGACATCACGTTCGCCATGGTACCCGCATCAACCTGCCGGCGAACCCCGCGGCGCGAGGCGGACAGCCTGCGGCAGGGAGCGTCCCAGGCCCAGGGCCAGGCCGGCGGCAATGAGGTTGATCGCGGCGGCGCCGACCCAGAGCGCGTTCGGGAAGTGCTGAAGGACGAAGCCGCCGACGGCCGGGCCGAGAATCCATCCGGCCTGCCAGGACTGGGACGCGAAAGCCATGTAGCGGCCGACGAGCTGGGGCGGCGCGAGATCGGAGCTGAGCGGGCCGTGGACGATGCCGTGCAGGCACTCCCCGACCCCGAAGACGACCATTGCGAGGGCCATCAGCGCAAACGCGGACGTCGCGTTCAGCCACGTCCCCGCGCCGCCGACGAGCAGCATCGTCGCGCCCCACAGGACGCCCATCAACGCGAACGCATGCATCCGCCTTCGTCCCTCCGCGAGCTTCGCCACGGGAAGCTGGGCGACGACGACGACGATCGCGTTGATCATCCAGAGCACTCCGATCAGCTGCTCGTCCACGCCTGCGTAGTTCTTCGCGTACGGCGGTAAGAGCTCCACGACGACGACCATCCCGACGCTGATGAAGAGCGCGTTCAGGAGCACGTAGCGCATGAAGGCGCGATCGCGCACGACTGCGCGGTACGTACCGACGTCCTCGCCCTCGTAGCGCGGGGAGGGGAGGATCACGGTCAGCAGCGCGAACGCGGCGAACGACGCGGCGTCGAGCAGGAAGAGCACCGTGAAGGTGCGCGGGTGCTCCGCGCGGGCGATCGACCCACCGACGAGGCCGCCGAGCGCAACGCCGAGATTCATCGATACGCGTTGTACGGCGAAGGCGGAGTGGCGCTGCCGCTGGGGCGCGAGTCCGGCCACCATGGCCGACTGGCTCGGCCAGAAGGCGCCGCTTGCAGTGCCGAGCAGCAGATTCAGCCCGTAGGCGTCCCAGACCGTCCGGATCAGCGGGAAGAGCGAGATTGCGACGGCCATCACGAGCAGCGAGGCGATCAGCACCCGCTTGGGGCCGAGGCGGTCCGCCAGCGAGCCGGCGAGGAAGCCCGAGGCGAGCCCGGCAACCGAGTTCACCGCGGCCGCGAGCCCGGCGAGCCCGAGCGGGATCCCGCGCACGTTGTGCAGGTAGATGATCAGGAACGGCAGGACGATCCCGTTGCCGAAGGCGTTCGTCAGGCCGCCGAGCTGGAGGATCCAGACGTCGCGGGAGAGC
>JAWVDL010000181.1:0-5168 GCA_033857355.1 Gaiellaceae bacterium
TTGTTCGTGTCGCTCGCGTCGAAGACCCAGACGCCGCGGCCGAGCGGGCGGTGGGCGCGCCGGAGCACGTCGAGCGCCAGTCGTGGATCGGCCCGTGGAACGACCTCCTGCCGAAGCCCTCGCCGCCGCTCCCACGCGCTGAGGTACAGCGGCTCGTACCCGAAGAGAACGTCGTCCGTCCTGCCCGTTCGCGCGAGCCAGTCCGCGGCCGCGTCGCGGGCCGTGAGCTCCGCCGCCGGCTCTCCGTTGAAGAGGAGCGGCGTCTTGTGGCGTGCCCAGGCGATCTCCCCGCCGACGAGTGCGAACACCGCGGCCGCCGCCAGCAGCGGAGCGAGGCTGGAAGGGCGCCGGGCGAGCCAGACCAGGGCGCACGCGACGAGTCCGCTGAGGAACGGGAGCGTGAAGACGAGATGCCGCGACTCCGGCGACGTCGAGCTGCCGAGAGTCGCTCCCATGAAGGCGACCGTCGGCGTGACGAATACGGCGACGGTGAGCAGCGCGCTGGCCGGGCGAGCGCGCCAGAGCAGGACGAGGCCGCCGACCGCGAGCGCGCAGACGGCCAGGAAGCCGGCCGTGTATCCCACCGAAAGGTCGCCGAACGCCATGCGCAGGTAGCGGAGGACGGGCAGCGGCGCGCCGAGCTTGTTCCCGCCACCGCCCACGCCGACGTCGAACCGTCCGGCGAGGACGAGATCCGTGCGCCAGAAAGGGATCCCCACGAGTACGACAGCCGCGCCCGCGAGGAGAGCCTCCCGCAACCGCCGCCGGTCGAGCAGTACATACAGGCCCTGTGAGGCAAGGACGAGTGCGCCGTACGGATGCGTCGCCACGCAGGCGAGGATCGCGAGCCCCCACAGCGTCCAGCGCGCACGGCCGCCCTGTTCGAGGGCGACGACAAGCGCGAGGTACGAGAGCGCGCTCGTGAACAGGAAGAGCGAGTACATCCGCCCGTAGACGCCGTCGAAGAGGAAGACCCACGACCACGAGGCGAGGAATGCCGCCACGAGTCCCGTCGTCCTGTCGGCCAGCCGCGCGACGAGCAGCGCGATCACCGGAACGCTCAGCGCCGCGAAGAGAGCGGAGACGAGCCGCAGCGAGCCGAGCCCGCCGCCGAGGTGCGCGACCGCCCACGCGAGGACGAAGTGGAGGGGTGCGCCACCCCGTTCTCCGAGCACGGTGTGCAGAACGTCGTGCAGGGAGCCGCGGCCGACGAACAGCGCCAGCGTCTCGTCCTCGTGCGGCGGCCAGGCCGAGCGCTGGATGGCGGCGAACGCCCCCGCGCCGAGCGTGCAAAGTGCGACGCCGAGCTCGAACCAGCGCTCGCGCACGGCGAGCTCGAGCGCGCGAGGACGGGCGGTGCGCACGCGGGCGCCGGCGGGTCGTTCGGAGACTGTCGGAGCGGTCTGCGTCACGGGCGGGGGCGGCAAGCGTAGTCAACCCCCACTGGTAGCCTTTTCCGATGCCGATCTACGAGTATCGATGTCCCAAGGGACACCGGTTCGAGCTGTTTCAGCGGATGGGCGCCCCGCCGCCCGAGAAGTGCGAGATTTGCGGCGAAGGCCCGCTCGAGATCGTCCTCCATCCGGTCGCCGTCCACTTCAAGGGGCCCGGGTTCTACTCCACGGATTACGGCAAGGGCGGCCGCAAGCGAGAGCCCTCGAAGGACGGCGACTCGAAGAGCTCGTCGGGCTCCGACTCCTCCGGCTCCGACTCGTCGGGCGGCGACAAGTCCTCCTCGGGCGAGACGAAGAAGGCCGCGGAGGCTTAGAACCGGCGCCGGCGGCCGCCGAGCGCCTCGAGCACGAGCAGCAGGATCACTGCGCCCGCGACGGCGAAGAGAAACGGGACGAGGTCCCACCTCGCGGTGACGCTGTGGCCCAACACGACCTTCCCGATCACGCCGCCGAGGAAGGCTCCGACGATGCCCACGCAAATCGTGACCAGGCAGCCGTAGCGCTGGTTCCCGGGCGTGACCAACCGGGCGACGAGCCCCGCGAGGAAGCCGAAGACGATCAGTCCGAGGAGGCCCACGCTGCGAGCCTAGTGCAGTGACTTCGAGCCCACAACGCACCCCGGCCCGTACGGGCCCGATCCGGGCGGCGGCGGTTGCGGCGCCGAGTCGCCCGTGACCATGTGCACGACGGCGATGTTCTCCTCGGACCCGGTGATCACGGACTGGCTTCCGATCGTCGCGGCTGTCCCGCCGAGACGGCAATGCAGCGCGTGCGAGGCGGGCGCGCGGAACTTCACCCAGCCGAGCTGCAGGAGCTGGCCGGCGGTCAGGTCCGTCACGAGCGGGCTGAGCAGCTTGTCGCCGCGCGTCGGCAGCCGCAGCAGCGTTCCCGGGCTCGTGATCTTGCCCATCAAGGCCTGCAGGACGGCCTGCTGCCGCTCACCGCGCGTGATGTCGCTCTCGTTCGAATTCTGGGCGACGCGGATCCGCGAGTAGACGAGCGCGCGCTGGCCGCTCATGTGCTGCGGTCCTTTGGCGAAGCGCCAGCCCTTCCAGCGCTCGCAGCGCGCAGCCGAGTAGGGACAGTCGAACTTGTCGGAGAGCAGCAGCTTCGGCACGTCGATGGTGACCCCGCCGAGATCGTCGATCAGCTTGCGGAAGCCGTCGAACTCCACCAGGACGACGTGGTTCACCTGCAGCGGCGTGCCGAGCAGGTTGTCGACCGTCCGGACCGCGAGCGCCGGGCCGCCGATCTGGTAGGCCGCGTTGATCTTGTCGTCGCCGTGGCCCGGGATCGAGACCCGGAGATCGCGTGGGATCGAGAGGTAGGTGATGCGGTGACGGCCCGGATCGGTGCGCACGAGCATGATCGAATCGGAGTGCTGGAGCCCGACCCGCGCGTCGGTGTTGGCGTGATCGGTGCCGAGGACGAGGATGTTCGTCGGCCGAGAGAGCAGGAGCCCGTCTTGAGCAGCGAGCGCGCGCTGCAGGCCCGGGGCCGCGGCCGCACGCTTGTTCGCGTGCTCTACGCCTTTCCGGAAGGCGAGGTAGCTCGCCACCGCCCAGACGACGAAGACGACCACGAGCAGCAGGAACGCGAAGCCGAACCACGTCTTCTTCGTCCACGTCGTCTGGCGCTTGCGCCGCGGCTGATCGGAGCGGTCGCGCCCCTTGCCGCCGCCGCCGTCCCCGCCGTCGCCGCCACGACCCGGCTCCGGCCTGGTCGCGAGCGGGACGCGTCCCTTGGTGCGTCCGCCGCGGTAGACACGGTACGGCTTGTCTCCCGAGGCCATTCGGCGGCGTATGCTAGCCAGCCCCCGTGGACGCCCAACGAGTCATAGGCGTCGACCTCGGCGGCACGAAGATCGCGAGCGGCGTCGTCGACCGGAACGGCGCGGTCCAGGAGAGGCACGAGCGTCACACCCCGGTCTCCTCGGAGGCCACTCTGCTCGAGGCTCTCGACGAGGTGGTGGAGGAGCTCCTGGACGACGGCATCGGCGCGATCGGCTTCGGCATTCCCTCGCGAATCGACCAGCGGTCGGGGCGCACCTTGTCGTCGACGAACATCCCGCTCTCGGGAGTCGATTTCCGCGACCGGATGGCCGATCGCTTCGGTTTGCCGGTCGGGATCGACAACGACGCGAATGCGGCCACGATCGCCGAGTGGCGCTTCGGAGCGGGGCGCGGAGTGCAGCACATGGTCATGCTCACCCTCGGGACCGGAGTGGGCGGCGGGCTTATCCTCGACGGTCGTCCCTACCGCGGCTCGATCGGCGCCGGGGCCGAGCTCGGGCACATGGTCATCGACTTCGACGGCCCGCACTGCCAGGGGAGCTGCCGTGGGCATGGGCATCTGGAGGTGCTCGCGTCCGGAACTGCCGGGACCGCGGCGGCGAAGGACGTGCTCGGAGGCCAGGCCACCGCTCGCGACCTCGTGAAGCGGGCCCAGGAGGGTGACGGCGCTGCGCGAGATGCGCTCGCGGAGATCGGCCGTCGTCTGGGCGCCGGTCTCGTCACGATCGTCAACGTCTTCGATCCGGAGCTGATTGTGATCGGCGGAGGGTTCGCGGCGGGCGCGGGCGACCTCGTGCTCGAGCCGGCTCGCGAGTTCGCGGTCGCGGAGTCCCTCTCGCCGCTGAACGAGCTGCTGCGAATCGTCCCGGCGGAGCTTGGCCCCGGCGCGGGCCTGGTGGGGGCCGGGCTCGTCGCGTTCGAGGCGCTCGACCCGGCGGCCTGACATGCCGCTCGCGGTCTGCGCGACGCCGATCGGAAACCTGGACGACGTCACGCTGCGCGTCCTGCGGGAGCTCGCCGAGGCGGACGTGGTGCTCTGCGAGGACACGCGGCACACCCGCGGGCTGCTGCAGCGGCACGGGATCGACGCCCGGCTCCTCAGCTACCACGAGCACAACGAGGCGAGGCGCACGGCCGAGCTCATCCCTCGGCTCGAAGGCGGCGCGCGCGTCGCGCTCGTGAGCGACGCCGGAATGCCGGGCATCAGCGATCCCGGCGCCCGGCTCGTCGCGGCCGCGCTCGAAGCCGGGGTGCCCGTGACCGTGCTGCCGGGTCCGTCGGCGGTGGAGACGGCCCTGGTGGCGAGCGGGCTGGCGACGGATCGGTATCTGTTCGTCGGGTTTCTGCCTCGGACCGCACGCGCGCGCGAGGACATGTGGGCGGAGCTCGCTCAGCTCGCTCATCCCGTCGTCGCCTTCGAGTCTCCTCGTCGGCTGCCCGCCGCGCTCGCGTCGCTCGCAGCCGCGCTTCCCGAACGTCCCGTCGCGGTCTGTCGCGAGCTGACGAAACGGTTCGAGGAGGTCGTGCGCGGGAGCGCTGCGGACGTGGCCGTCCACTTCGCCGAGCCGCCCAAGGGGGAGATCACCCTCGTTGTCGACGGCCTCGCCGACGCGGCCCTCGAGCCCCGGTCCGCAGGCGAGGCCGTGCAGGCGGTCGCCGACCTCGTTGCCGCTGGAGTCGCGCGCCGGCGGGCCGCGGAGCTCGTGGCGAGGCTGACGGGCCTGTCGCGTAACGAGCTCTACCGCGACTCTCTGTAGTCTAAATTGACAACAGCCGCAGGCCTTGCTACCTTGGCCAAGTCGTTCTCAATTCAGACAACAACGGAGGTGGACGAATGCGCCGGCTGGTGCTTCTTGCTCTTTCGATCGCGCTCGTGTGGACGCCCGGTGCCGGCGCCTGGACCTGGCCGGCAGACGGTCCG
>JAWVDL010000182.1:0-2639 GCA_033857355.1 Gaiellaceae bacterium
TGTCGGCGAGCTGGCCGGGCAGCATCTCCGTGTCGCCCGCGTCCTCGACGCGCACCTTCTTCAGCATCTGCCTGACGATCAGCTCGATGTGCTTGTCGTGGATCTCGACGCCCTGCGACTTGTAGACGCGCTGCACCTGGTCGACGAGGTACAGCTCGACCGCCGTCGCACCCTTCAGGCGCAGCAGGTCGGCCGGAGAGATCGAGCCCTCGTGGAGCGCGTCGCCCGCCTCGACGGCCTGCTTGTCCTTGACGAGCAGGCGCGTGCGCCGCGGCAGCTGGTACGCCTTGGGCTCGAAGGGCTCGCCGTCCTCGTCCACCCCGTCGGGATGGATGGTCAGCTTCGGCCCTCGGTCGGTCTCCTCGACCTCGACGCGCCCGTTGGTCTCGGCCAGCGTGGCCGCGCCCTTCGGATTGCGCGCCTCGAAGATCTCGACGACTCGCGGCAGGCCGTGCGTGATGTCCGCGCCGGCGACGCCGCCGGTGTGGAACGTGCGCATGGTCAGCTGCGTACCGGGCTCGCCGATCGACTGCGCGGCGATGATGCCGACCGCGTCGCCGATCTCGCAGAGCTCGCCGGTGGCCAGGAAGATGCCGTAGCAGCTGCGGCACACGCCGAACTCGCTGCGGCACTTGAGCACCGACCGGACCGGGAGCGATGCGCCCTCGGCCATCTCCGCCAGACCCTCGAGCACCTCGTCGACGAGCGCGGGAGTGACGATCACGCCCTTCTCGGCGAGCAAGGTCTTGCCGGGCTTGCCGGAAGCCAGGGGCTTGTGGACGTCGTCCTGCAGCACACGGCCGAAGAGGCTCTTGTTGATCCCCTCGGAGGTGCGGATCGGAAGGTCGATCCACTCGTGCGTCTTGCAGTCCTCCTCGCGGATGATCACGTCCTGCGAGACGTCGACGAGCCGCCGCGTCAGGTAGCCCGAGTCGGCCGTGCGGAGCGCCGTGTCGGCGAGGCCCTTGCGGGCGCCGTGCGTCGAGATGAAGTACTCGAGCACCGAGAGGCCTTCCATGAAGTTCGCCTTGATCGGCCGCTCGATGATCTCGCCCTTCGGATTCGCCATCAGGCCACGCATCCCGGCGAGCTGGCGGATCTGGGACAGCGATCCGCGGGCGCCGGAGTTGGCCATCATGTAGACCGGGTTCGTCTCGAAGAGCGTCCGCTCCATCGCGGCCGCCACCTCCTCGGTGGCCTCGGTCCAGATGTTGACGATCGACTCGTGGCGCTCCTCGTCGGTGATCAGGCCGCGCTCGTAGTGCTGCTCGACGCCCGTGACGCGCTCCTCGTACCCGCTGAGGATCTCCTCCTTGTCGGTCGGGATGACGATGTCGTTCTTCGACACCGTGATGCCCGCCTGCGTCGCGTACTTGAAGCCGAGGCTCTTGATCGTGTCGAGCACTCCGGCGATCGCGTGGGCGCCGTAGCGCTCGACGAGCTCGCCGATGAAGTCGCCCATCCCGGACTTCGAGAGCGTCCAGTTGATGAACTCGTGCTCGCCGATCTCGGTCGCGCCCTCGCCGAGCGCCTCGATCAGGCTGAGCTCGACCTCCGCGTTGAAGATCACGCGGCCGGGCGTGGTGACGAACGGCTCGCTGCCGTGCCAGCGGAACTCGATCGGCTGCTGGAGCCCGGTCTGGCCCGCTTCGACCGCCATCTGCACCTGGTTCTCGTTCGAGAAGCGCTGCGGACGCGGCTTCATCTTCGTCGCGTCGACCTTGGTCAGGTCGTCCCCGGAGTACGTGAGCCAGTAGCAGCCGATGATCATGTCCTGCGTGGGCGTGGCCAGCGGTCGGCCGTTGGCCGGCGAGAGGATGTTGTTCGACGAGAGCATCAGGATGCGCGCCTCGGCCTGCGCCTCCGCGGAGAGCGGCAGGTGCACGGCCATCTGGTCGCCGTCGAAGTCGGCGTTGAACGCGTGGCAGACGAGCGGGTGGACCTGGATCGCCTTGCCCTCGATCAGCACCGGCTCGAACGCCTGGATGCCCAGGCGGTGCAGCGTCGGCGCCCGGTTCAACAGCACCGGATGCTCGGCGATGACCTCCTCGAGGACGTCCCAGACCTCCTCGGTCATCGAGTCGACGTACTTCTTCGCCGCCTTGATGTTCTGGACGGACTTCCGCTCGACGAGCCGGCTCATGATGAACGGCTTGAAGAGCTCGAGCGCCATCAGCTTCGGCAGCCCGCACTGGTGCAGCTTGAGGTACGGCCCGGCGACGATCACCGAGCGGCCCGAGTAGTCGACGCGCTTGCCGAGCAGGTTCTGGCGGAACCGGCCCTGCTTGCCCTTGAGCATGTCGGACAGCGACTTCAGCGGCCGGTTGCCCGGGCCGGTGACGGCGCGGCCGCGGCGGCCGTTGTCGAACAGGGCGTCGACCGCCTCCTGCAGCATCCGCTTCTCGTTGTTGACGATGATCTCGGGAGCGCCGAGGTCGAGCAGCCGCTTGAGGCGGTTGTTCCGGTTGATCACGCGCCGGTAGAGATCGTTCAGGTCGCTCGTGGCGAAGCGGCCGCCGTCGAGCTGCACCATCGGCCGCAGGTCCGGCGGGATCACCGGGACGCAGTCCAGCACGATGGCCTTCGGGCTGTTGCGGGTGTTGAGGAACGCGCTGACGACGTTGAGCCGCTTGAGGGCG
>JAWVDL010000183.1:0-4947 GCA_033857355.1 Gaiellaceae bacterium
GAGGAGCCCGGAGCGCCGGTGCCGGGGACGCTGAAGATCGGATCGGCGCGGCAGTTCCGCACGTCGAGCCAGACCGGCGTGACGGGCAGCAGGCTCTCTCCGGTCGCGTACCGCACCGTGTAGCGGACGCGAACGGTGTCGGTCGACGCGTGGTGGTTCATCAGCATGTAGACGAGTCCCCAGATGTCAGAGCCCTTGTTCGGGTAGCCGTAGCCCGTGGGTAGCGCGAGCGACATGTGCTCCTCGCCCTCCGCGTAGAACCGCTCGACCGGGATGGGAGAGGCCACGCCGTCGTATCCCGTGAACGTGGAGCATGTGTAGTCCGGGTGCAGCACCTTCACGAAGACGACGTGATGGAGCATCACGTGGGCGTTCGGGACGGGGTTTCCGGCCAGGTCGACGACGTCGGCGCTCATGGCGACGACGTTCCCGTCGACTGCCGGCGACTCGACGCGCTGGACGCCGCGCGCGACGCCGAACGGCCCGATCGTGATCGGGCTCGACTGCAGGACGATCGTCTTCACCGCCGCCAGCGCGCCGCTCGGAGCGCAGAGCGCGAGCAGCGCAGCGACGATCACGAAGCGAAGCGCGCGTAGCACAGCCGCCAAGGCTACCGCCCGGCGGAAGCTAGAATCGCATCGTGAGCTGGCTCTTAGCCGCCCTGCTCGCCTGTGCGGTCGCGATCCTCGTCGCCGCCGAGTGGCCGCGCATCGACGCGATCGTCGGTCCGGAGCGGCGTCGTCGTCGTTCGCGCGCGAAGCGCAAGGAGAAATTTCGCGTCGTCGAGCCCGACTCCGACGACGACGACTTTGCCGCGAGCGTCCAGCGCGACCTGGAGAACCTGCCGACAATCGAGGAGCGCGACCGCCGTTAGCTAGCGGATCGTGAAGCGAGCGCGGAAGACGCGGGTGTTCGCGAGGATCCGCGAGACGTTCTCGTTGTTCTTCAGCTCCTGGTAGTCGGCTGCGGTGACCTGGAGCGTGTGCGTTCCGCGGCTGAAGCCCGAGGCGAAGAACGTGTGCGTCCCCGCCACGTACCTGGTCCGCTGGCCGGCGCCGTCGACCTGGATCCGCACGGAGTTCAGCTCGAGCCCGGAGCCCTTGCCGTCGTCGATGGAGAAGCGGATTCGCCCGCCGACTCGCGCCGAGCGGTCGATGAGCCTGATGCGCGGCGGCGTCACGTCGTCGATCCAGAAGCGGAAGGCGAACCGGCCAGCGCTGCTTCCACTCGGCGTGTCGAAGACGATGTCGTACGACCCTGGCGCCGGGCGCGTCACCGACGAGGCCGCGACCGGATCCTGGAAGCGGTCGAGGTACGGGTTCAGCACGATCGGCAACGCGGCGTAGCCCGCGAGGCGGTTCTCGTCGCCCGCGCGCACGATCCGCGGCGTGACGGCGACCCCCTGGCCGCGGCTCGTGATCACCACGCCGAAGTTCGCGGCCTGCTTCCCGAGCCGGAATCGGAAGACCTGCTCGGGCCCCCCGAGTGACGTCGCGACCTGCTGCGGGCTCTCCGGGTACCGATACGTCGTAACGCGCGAGGGCTTGCCGGCAGTCGTTCCGCGGTAGACGCCGGCGCGGGCCAGGGTGCGGTGCGGCTCGGAGGCGAGTCTCGGCTGCTCGACGCGGAGCCAGTAGGCGATCCGGCGCCTCTCGCCACCGCGGCTCAGCACGACGAAGCCGGTCAGCTCCTGGTCCGGAGTGGCCGCGGCTGGATTGACGGTGACTTGCAGGGCGCCCGGAACCGAGACGGTTGCGGCAACGCTGAGGGGCGAAGGACGGAACTGGCTCTCGACCGTGACGCTCCACGTGCCCGCGCCGCCGCCGGCGTCGGAGAGCTCGACGGTGTGCGACGGCTGCGTGCCGCGCCGAACGAGCCCGAACGAGACAGAGCTCGGCTGCGCGAACACCAGCGGGTTGTCGGCCTTCGGCAGATCGATCAGGCCTCCGCCTTCGCGGGTCGTCGCCACCTCGGTGCTCGAGCCTGCGGCGTGGACCGGCTTCCCGGTCAGCGCAAGCGCCGACTTGATCTGTGCGACCGTCCAGGCCGGATGGCGCTGCTTGAGGAGCGCCGCGGCTCCGGCCACGTGCGGCGAGGCCATGCTCGTCCCGCTGAAGATCGCCCAGCTTCCGTCGCCCGCTGGAACGGACGAGAGCACGTTCACGCCGGGGGCGCTCACGTCGGGCTTGAGCTCGAGCGAGATCGGCGTAGGGCCGCCGGACGAGAAGTCCGCGATCTGATCGGGCGTGGTTCCCCGGGTCGAGGTCACTGCTGCGGCGGTGATCGCCTTCGACGCCGTTCCCGGCGACCCGACCGAGCCGCGGCCGAAATCGCCGAAGTCGTTGCCCGCCGCGATCGCCGGCACAACACCTGCGTCGGCGGCCCCGTTGATCGCGCGGACGACGAGGTCGCGAGACGGCTCGATCTCCGGCTCGCCGAGCGACAGGTTGATCACGTCCATCCCGTCGCGCACGGCCGCCTCGATCGCAGCCGCGATCTCCGGCGAGTTGCCGTTCAGGCCGACGCCGGGCGTGGGAACCGTCAGCGCCTTGTAGTTGCCGAGGTAGGCCCGCGGGGCTATCCCCGAGACGCGGGCGCCCGTCGTGGCGACGACGCCGTTGTCCCCGGCCGCGATGCCTGCCACGTGCGTCGCGTGCTCCGAGAAGCTCGGGTCGAACGGCTTGCTCTGGTTCGCATACGAGATCTCCGGAGCCGGGAACGCGCGGGCGACGATCACCTTGGCGCTCGTGTACGCGGTTTGGCCCTTGGGGAAGCCGGCGGGCATCGAGAAGCCGGCCGGGCTGAAGAACGGGTGCGACTGGTCGAGGCCATCGTCGATGATCCCGATCTTGATTCCGTTTCCCGCGGTCGAGAGCGTCGGACCCCAGAGGGCGGGAGCGCCGATCTGCTGCGGCGTCCGGTCGAGGAGGGCTGTGTAACGGACGCTGGGGTAAACCTGCGCGACGCCCGGGACGCGCGCAAGACGGGACGCCTCGCTCGCCGGAACGACGACCGCCAGGCCGTCGAGAACGACGGAGTAGCGCCAGCGCGTCTCGGCAGACGGAATCGCCGCGTCGATCCTCGACTCGACCTGCGCCTGCTCGCGTGCGAGGGACTGCAGATAGGCGACGCTCGAGGGCGCGCTCATGCCCAGCCGCCGACCGCCGCGCGCGGCGTAGGCGTTCGTGAGCCGCGCCTGCGCGAGCGAGGGCGCGTCGAGCGTCACCACGACCTCGACGCGAGCGGGGCTCCCGCCGCCCACGCGACCGGGGGCGGCCAGCGCAGTCGACGCCGCCGCGAACGCGATGACGGCCAGAATCAGGAGACCCCTCCTCAGGGAAAGCATCGTACCCCTAAGACGCCAGAACGCCATCCGGGTCAGTTCTGCTCACGGCTACAATCTCCGCCCCGCGCGGATGTGGCGGAATTGGTAGACGCGCACGGTTCAGGTCCGTGTGATCGCCGGATCGAATCTCGCCTTCGGCTCCGATTCGCTCCGGCTGAGACGCAACATGTGCCTCGCTACACTGTCGCGCGCCCGCGGATGTGGCGGAATTGGTAGACGCGCACGGTTCAGGTCCGTGTGAGCGCAAGCTCGTGGAGGTTCAAGTCCTCTCATCCGCATCGTCAGCCCGATGTCCTCAAGCAGTACGGCCATACGATTGCGCCTTGCCGTTCACGCTCAAGAACATCAAGGACGATCTGGAGGACCTCGGCTCTAGGTTCGACGGCGCGCCGGACCTGGAGTTCCGCTTGGCGACCGCGGCGCTCGAGCTCGAGGAATCCGGCCTGAGCTACCAGCGCGTCCCTCCCGGCTATCGCTTTCCGTACGGCCACACGCACAAGAAGCAAGAGGAGGTGTACGTGGTTGTGCGCGGGAGCGGGCGGATGAAGGTCGACGACGAGATCGTCGAGCTCGCGGAATGGGACGCGGTGCGCGTTCCGCCCGGTGCGTGGCGAGGCTATGAGGCCGGGCCGGAGGGCCTCGAGATGCTCGTCATCGGCGCTCCCAATCTCGGCGCCGCTCCGCGCGACGACGTCGATGGCCGGCGCGATTGGTGGGCTGACTAGTCCGCATCCACCGCGTCGCGGATCCAGGGACGCAGCTCGATCAGGAACGCCGGGTCGATCGTGTGCGGGATCGGCGACTCGTGGTAGAGGACGTCGGCGCCCGCAGCCTCGAGCTGGGCGCGGGCGCGGCGGCCCCAGTCGACGCCGATCACCGGGTCGAGCGTCCCGTGCGCGATCGCGATCGGCGGCAGGGGCGGGGACAGGTCGTACTCGAAGCCGTCGACCTGCGGCAGGAAACCGCTGAGCGCGATGATCGCCGCAGGACGCGGCCGGCCTGCGCCGAGCCCGAGCGCGTACGCCATCATCGCGCCCTGCGAGAAGCCGCCGAGAACGGTTCGCTTCATCGGCACGCCGATTCCGTCGAGCCAGTCCGACACGAGTGCGAACGTGGGGAGGAACGTGTCGGCAGGCGGTCTGCCCAGGTCCCCGAGCTCGTACCAGTGCGCGCCTCCGGGTGGCAACGAGAGTGGCCCGCGCGGGGCGAGGCCGAGCAGGCGCCGGTCCGGGTCGAGCATGTCCAGCAGCGGGAAGAGGTCGTGCTCGTCCGCGCCGCGGCCGTGGAAGAGAACGAGTGCGCCCTCCGGCTCGCCCGCGGCGGGGCGCTCGAGCGCGCGAAGTTTGGCCACTACCCGCGTGGAGCGAAACGATTGAGAAGACGGCTCACGGACGCGCCTTTAGCTCTTCGATTTCTTCGGCCAGTCGAAGCACCGCAGCTCGGACTCCTCTGTTGAAGGCTCGGATCGCTGCTACGAGCTCAGCTTGGTCGATCTCGATGGGCGCGTCGCCGCTCTGCCAAAGACGATCCGTCAGCGGCTGTTCGGCCAGCTCGGACCACAGAAGCTCGTCAATCTGATCTGGCAGGGACGGATCGGCCAC
>JAWVDL010000184.1:0-3431 GCA_033857355.1 Gaiellaceae bacterium
GCGACCTTCAAGACGATCTATCCGGGCTACTACCCGGGCCGAACCGTGCACATCCACGTGAAGGTGCACCTCGGCGGCAACGTCGTCCACACGGGTCAGCTCTACTTCCCGGACGCGACGACGGACGCCGCCTACAAGGCAGCTCCCTACGCGAGCCGGCCGGCCCGCGCGATGCGGAACGCGGGCGACTCGATCTACCGAAACGGCGGCAAGCGCTCGCAGCTCACGGTGCGGAAGCGAAGCGCCGGCGGCTATCTCGGCACGATCGCCATGGGCGTTCACCGCGCATAGACTCGCGCGGTGAGCACGTTCGACCGCCTCGCCGACCTGTCGCTCTCGGTCGACTCGTACGAGCTCGAACGGCTCGAGCAGGCGGTCTCGAGCGACTTCACGCGCGTCACGACGATCGTCCACCTGCGCGGAGGCGGGGAGGAGGGTGTCGGCGAGGACGTGACGTACAACTCGGGCGACCAGGACATCCAGCTCGAGCGCGGCGCCGTGCTCCCGCTTGCCGGCGACTGGACGCTGCGCAGCTTCTCGGCGGCGCTCGGCGACCTGGAGCTCTGGCCTAGCCCGCCTGCGATGGAGGCACAGCGCGACTACCGCCGCTGGGCCTACGAGAGCGCGGCGCTCGACCTGGCGCTCAGCCAGGCCGGCACGTCGCTGGTCGACGCGCTGGAGCGCGACGCTTCGCCGGTCACCTACGTCGTGTCGATGCGGCTCGGAAACCCGCCGTCCCTCGACCGGCTGCGCGGCTGGGCCGAGCTCTATCCCGGGCTGAAGGCGAAGCTCGACCCGACGTCCGACTGGGACCAGTCCCTCGTCGACGAGCTGAACGCGATGGGCGTCATCGACTCGGTCGACCTGAAGGGCCGCTACGAGGGAACGGTCGTGGACAATCCGCCGGATCCCCGGCTCTACGCGCTGGTCGCGGAGGGCTTCCCGCAGGCCTGGATCGAGGATCCGGCGCTGACTCCCGAGACGGAGGCGGTGCTCGAGCCGCACCGCGACCGGATCACGTGGGACGCGATCATCCACTCGGTCGCGGACATCGAGGCCCTGCCGTTCCCGCCGCGGATGCTGAACGTGAAGCCGTCGCGATTCGGCACCCTCGAAGCGCTGTTCGCCGCATACGACTACTGCTCGGAACGCGGGATCGGCACCTACGGCGGCGGACAGTTCGAGCTCGGAGCGGGTCGTGGGCAGATCCAGTACCTCGCGTCGGTGTTCTCGCCCGGCGCCCCGAACGACGTAGCGCCAAGCGGGTTCAACTCGGGGGAGCCTCGTGCCGGGTTGCCGTCGAGTCCGCTGGAGCCTGCGATTGCTCCCGTCGGCTTCCGGTGGACTGCCTGACACGCTTTCGGCACGAAGCCGTCACAGACACGTCACAGGTCCTGCGCTACGTTGCCTCTCATGGCGACGAAGGCTGCGACACCGTGGGGAGCCGCGAAGCTCGTCGAGGAGCTGAGCGTTCCTCAGCGGGCGGGTGAGAAGCGCTTCGCGACGATCGTGCAGCTGCTCGAGAACGAGCGCGGCGAGCTGCTGCTTCGCTTCGCGTACTCGACCGGCGGCACAGCGCGCCGCGGCCCGGTCACCCTGCGCGGTCGCGATCTCGAACGACTGCGAGCCGGCCTCGCCGAGCACCCGCGGCTCGCGGAGGTGCTGGCGATGACGTAGCGGCCGCAGCTAGACGGCGACGAGTGCGTGCTCGTGCGCTGCGTCGACGAGCCCGGAAAGGATCAACGCGCCGTCCGACGTGCCGAGCAGGGGATCCACCGCGTGCTCGGGGTGCGGCATCAGGCCCATGACGTTGCCCCACTCGTTGGTGACGGCGGCGATGTCCGCGACGGCCCCGTTCGGGTTCTCGCCGTCGTAGCGCAGGACGACCTGCCGGTTCGCCTCGAGTTGCTCCAGCAACTCCGCGTCCGCGAAGTAGCAGCCGTCGCCGTGCTTGATCGGGATCGATAGCCGCTGACCTTCCTCACAGCGGGCGGTGAACGCAAGATCTGCGCGCTCGACTCGGAGGGGCACGTCGCGGCAGACGAACGTCAGCGTGCGGTTCGGCCGCAGGGCGCCTGGCAAGAGGCCTGCCTCGCAGAGGATCTGGAATCCGTTGCAGATCCCGAACACAGGGCCTCCGTCCCGCGCGAACGCCTCGACCGCCTCCATGATCGGCGCGAAGCGCGCGATCGCTCCGGAGCGGAGGTAGTCGCCGTACGAGAATCCTCCCGGGAGGACGACGCCGGCCGTGTCGCGCGGCAGCTCACGGTCGGCGTGCCAGACGAGCGTCGCCTCGGCGCCGAGCGCGCCAAGTGCCCACGCCGCGTCGCGATCGTCGTTCGAGCCGGGGAAGACGACGATTGCGACGCGGGGCACCTCGGTCACTCGTCGCGGCCTTCCAGCGAGATCTCGTACGACTCGATCAGCGGGTTCGCCAGGAGGTGGCGGCACATGCGCTCGATCTGCTCGCGCGCCGCGGCCGGGTCCGATCCCTCGAGCTCCAGATCGACGACGCGCCCGACCCGCGCCTCGTCGACCGCGAATCCGAGTTGGCGGAGCGAGCTCCCGACCGCATCGCCCTGCGGGTCGAGGATGCCCTGCTTGGGCCGGACGAGAACCGTCGCCTTCATGCGAGCACCACCTCCGGGTCCGCGAGATACGCGTCGAACTCGATCCCGGTGATGGTCTCGAACGCCTCGACGTAGCGGGCCCGCGTTCCCTCGACGACGTCGTCCGGGAGCTCGGGGCCGGGGGCCGTCTTGTCCCATCCGAGCGTCTCGCAGTAGTCGCGGACGAACTGCTTGTCGAAGGACGGCTGAGCGCCTCCCGGCCGGTACTCGTCGGCGGGCCAGAACCGGGACGAGTCCGGTGTGAACGCCTCGTCCGCCAGCACGAGCTGCCCGTCCTCGTCGAGCCCGAGCTCGAACTTCGTGTCGGCGAGGATGATTCCGCGCTCGGCGGCGTACGAGGACGCGAAGGAGTAGAGCGCCAGCACCGTCGCCTCGACCTCGGCGAAGCGTTCGTCACCGACGAGCGCGGCCGCCGCGGCCGCGTCGATGTTCTCGTCGTGTCCCTCGGCGGCCTTGGTCGACGGTGTGAAGATCGGGCGGTCGAGCTTCGCGGACTCCTCGAGGCCCTCTGGAAGCCGGTGCCCCGACGTCGACCCGGTCGCGCGGTAGTCCTTCCAGCCCGAACCCGACAGGTAGCCGCGGACGACGCATTCGATCGGCAACATCTCGAGCCGCTTGCACTCGGTCGAGCGCGCGTCGGAGCGCAGTCCTAGCAGGTGGTTCCGGCAGAGCTCACGCGTGCGCGCGAACCAGAACGCGGACAGACCCGTGAGCACTCGGCCCTTGTCCGGGATCTCCGTGGGCAGCACGACGTCGAAGGTCGAGATGCGGTCGGAGGCAACGAGCAGCAGGCGATCGTCG
>JAWVDL010000185.1:0-3094 GCA_033857355.1 Gaiellaceae bacterium
CCCGCGCGCAGGTGAGCCCGGAAGCCGCGCTCGGGACCGCTCCACAGGTCGTCCGCCAGCCCGATTGCCGCGACCGCGGCCACCGCGGGGTCACGCCGGAGCGCGACCGTCCAGCCCACGAGCGGCAAGCGTGTTCCACGGAAGTTGACCCCCAGGGGGCCTGCTGCGAGCAGCGCGTCGAGGAGCTGCCGGCCGCGGTGCGCGAAGCCGGATGCGTCGCGGCCGGTGGCGCGGTGGCGCAGCGGCAGCTCGCGTTCCTCGACCACGAGGCCGGAGCGAACCGCGTCGATCGTCATCCGCACCTCGCAGCCGAACCCGGGCGCGAGCGGGAAGCACGCCGCGCGGGCGCCCGGCGAGAGCGCACGCTGGCCCGAGAGCGGCTCGCGCGCGACGAACCCGCTGCGCAGGCGAATGAGGGCGCGGCCCGTTCGCTTCGCGAGCCCGAATCCTCCGCCTTGACGCTCGGCGAACGCTGCCACGGCGACATCGGCTGCGGATTCGAGCAGCGGCCGCAGGTCGCCGGACAGGTCCGCGTCGCACACGACGAGCCTGCCCGGAGCGGCCGCACGCTCTCCCGCCGAGAGGGTCTGCCCCTTGCCGCGGCGAGGGAGGCGCAGCACGATCGCGCCCGTCGACTCGGCCTCGGCGGCCGTGCGGTCGCTCGACCCGTCGTCGGCGACGAGGATCTCCGCCTCCGGGAACGCCTCGCGGAGGGCAGCGACGGTGCGCCCGATCCGGCCCTCCTCGTCGCGGGCGGCGACGAGGACGGTCAGGGGCTCATCCACCCGTCGTCGCGACCGGTAGCGGCTCGACCCGCGGCAGGTAGCCGGTGCTCGCCGACTGCTTGATCCCGTAGTGCCCCGGATCGGCGCCCGAGAGCAGGAGCGCCAGCGCGACGCGCCCCTCGACGATGTCGACGTCGTCGACGCTCGAGAAGCCCGCGTGCGCGTAGGTGGCGACGGCGGACGGCGTCGTCTTCGTCGTCTCGACTCCGACGACGGGAACCCCTCCCGCCGCGAGACCGGCGTAGAGACCGCTGAGGAGTCTTGCCGTCGGGCCTTCCTGCGGGCCCGCGGAGCGCACGACGAGGACTCCGTCGGCGGGTCTCCGAGGCGGACCGGTCCGCTCCTCGACGAGCAGATCGGAGAGCGCGGTCCAGAGCGGGGTGTCGCCGCCGACGACGAATTCCTCGCCGAGGGCGCGCCCGAGATCCTCCAGGTTGGCATCGCCCGCGTACTGCGCGAGGGCAGGCCGCTTGGTGAGGATGGCGTCGAGAGCGGCGGGATCCACCGGTGTCTTCAGCGCGCGAACGCGCAAGGCCGCCGGTGCGTCCGCGGCGCTGAGCGTGTCGTCGATGTTCGCGCGCAGGTCCGGGTCGACGTGGCCTACGAAGAGCACCGCGATCCGCTTGCCCCGCAGCCGCTCGGACATGACGGCGCGGTACGTGTTGCTGACGTATTCCTGCGCGGCCTTCTGGCGCTGCTGGCTAAAGGCGAGCTGCGCAATGACGTCGTCGCGCTGGTTTCGGAGGTCGTCGATCTGGTTCTGGAGCTGCTGGCGCTCCGACCTGTCGACGAAGCCGCGTCCGGAGATCCCGATCCCGACGAGGATCCCGACGACGAGCGCGACGAAGACCGCCGCGAGCGACACGACGTGGTAGCGGAAGGTGAACATCTAGGAAGCGGAAGTCTGGCACAGGGCGTAGAGGCGGCCCAGCGCTCGCACCGGCGTCTTGCGGTTGACGCCGGAGAGGAACGGCGCGTCGACCGTCAACGTCGCGAGAGTCCGCTCCGGGCCGGCGTCTTCGAGTTGGAGGTCGGCGTCGACTCGTTCGGAGACGAGCTGGAAGGCGAGACGCCGCTCCGGCTCGACGGTGCGGATCAGGATGATTCCGGCCGCCCCAGGTCGGCGCAAGAGGCTTGGCCGGTCACCGCCCTGGATCTGCCAGCGCGCCCCCGGAGCGAACCCGCGGCGGTCCGGCTGGACACCGCCGAGCCCCGGCCACCAGTCCGGCAGGTGGTACGGCTCGGAGAGAAAGGTCCAGACATCCGCGCGCGGCGCGAGCAGCTCGCGGCTCGCCGCGTAGCTCGGCACTAGCCCCCGAGCCCGAGCTGGCGCGCGAGCAGCTCGAAGAGATGGCGAAGCGCAGGAGAGGCCGCGATGGCGGCGACGACCGCGCCGAGCGCCGCGAGCGCGAACACGACGAGCGGCCAGACGCCGACGCCGGGCGAGACCAGGCGGGACACGCCCTTCGCGTCCACGAGGATCTCGCCGACCTTCAGCCGGGTCACGAACGTCGAGGACATCCCGGCACGATTCCGCTCCAGGAACTCGATCAGATTCAGGTGCGTGCCGACCGCGACGATCAGCTCGGCGCCCTTCTCGTAGGCGAGCAGCAGCGCCATGTCCTCGCTGATGCCGGTCGCACCGACGACCTGGTAGGGGATGCCGAGCCGCTCGAGCCTTGCAGCGCCGGGCGCTTCGCCGGCCCGGTACGCGTGGACGAGGATCTCGGCGCCGCAGCGCAGAGCCGCGTCGGAGACCGAATCCATGTCGCCGACGATCACGTCCGGCTTCAGCCCTTCCTCGCGCAGTGCGTCCGCACCGCCGTCGACGGCGATCAGCACCGGCTTGAAGTCGCGCACATACGGGCGAACGATCTTCAGGTCACGCTTGTGCCCCGGCCCGCGCGCGACGACGAGCGCCTGGCGATCGCGGAAGCGCGTGCGGAGCTGCGGGAAGTCGATGCCCTCGGTGAGCAGCTTTCCCTCCTCCCGAAGGTACTGCATCGTGTTCTCGGCGAACGACTCGAGCGCCTCGGTGACGCGGCTCTGCTGCTCGGCGAGGCTCCGCGCGAGCTCTTCCGGGCCGAGAGCCTTTCCCGTCGCGAGACAGGTGCCGTTCCGGAACAGGCTTGCGCCGCGGACGCTGAGCAGCTCGCCGTCGGTGACCGAGTCGAAGAGCGGGGCGCCGGGAGCGTCGATCAACCGGATCCCGCCGCGGACGAGCGTCAGCGGGCCCGGGTTCGGAAAGCGGCCGCTTTGCGAGTCGGCGACGTTGACGACGACGCGCACGCCCGACTCGAGCAGCTCCT
>JAWVDL010000186.1:0-13942 GCA_033857355.1 Gaiellaceae bacterium
GAGAGGTGCGGATAGAGCGCGTAGCTCTGGAACACCATCGCGATGTCGCGGTCCCGCGAGGGAACGTGGTTCACGACCTTGTCGCCGATCTTGAGCACACCCTCCGAGATGTCCTCGAGGCCGGCCACCATGCGCAGCGCTGTCGTCTTCCCGCAACCCGAAGGGCCGACGAGCACCATGAACTCGCCGTCTCGGATCTCCAGATCCATGTCGTAGACGGCCTTGGTGCCGTCCGCATAAATCTTGCTCACCCCGTCGAACGTGACCGCACCCACGTTGTCCTCCTTTCGGTCCGGCTCGGTTTTATAACCTGCCCCGCCCCGTTCCACAACGAGGTCCGTCGTCCGGGGGGACCTTTTCCGCTGCTGGAGAGCGCGTTAGGCTCGAATGGTGGCCACGCTGAAAACCCTCGACCGCAGCGAGGTGACGAGGCTGCAGGAGGCGCTGCGCGCGTCCGGACAGCGCGCGGTCGCGGCCGACGGAGAGCTCGGGCCGCAGACCGAGGTCGCGCTCCGCCGCTTCCAGGAGCAGCATGGCTTGAGCCAGACCGGCGAGCCGGACGAGGCGACGCTAGAGGCGCTGGGGCTCGGGGCGGAGCCGCAGCCGACGGGGGAGGCTGTGACGACATGGGCAGTCGCGGCGGAGCTCCTCGCCACGCACCCCGAGTACGCCGGCGGCGTCCCACGCGACTTCGAGCTCAGTCCGCCGGACGGCTCGGAGCAGCGCGCAAAGTCGGAGTGGGTGGACGAGGTGCGGACCCTCTACGTCGTGAAGAAGGACGAGCAGCTCGACGATCGCAAGGTCCTGTTCGGGCTCGTGCTGCTCGACCGCGATCTCCGCGGGGCGCTCGGTCGTCCGTTCGTCGACGCCCTCGCGCACGAGATCACCGACCTCGCCGGCCGGCTCAGCGGGCGCGGGAAGGCCTTGCACGTCCCCGACGCCGTGCCGACGCTGTCCGACCAGCCCGCCGAGGTCGACCTCCTCGGACGGAGGGCCTTCGCCGAGGCGCTCGTCTCCCGGATCCGCGACGAGCGCGGCCGCTCGCTCGCCCACAACGCGCTGAGGCCCCGCGAACGCCTGGACGAGGATCCCGATCCGGACTCCTTCATGCTCCACCTCGAAGGCCCGTGGGGCTCCGGGAAGACGTCCCTGCTCGGCTTCATGCGAAACGAGCTTCGCAGCGGCGACGAGCCCTGGATCGTGGTCGACTTCAACGCGTGGCAGCACCAGCGGGTCGGCGAGCCGCTCTGGTTCATGATCCGCGACGTCTACCGCACCGCGCTCGCCGAGGCCGGTTGGCAAGGCAGGCTGAGGCTGCGGTGGGACTCGTTCGTGTGGCGGGTCTGGGTCGGCCGGTGGCGCATCCTGGGGTTCCTTCTCTCGACCGCGGCGCTGGTCGGAATCGTCCTCTGGGCGTGGAACACGACGAGGGGAGAAGACCACTCCATTGCGCTCGCCGGCGTGATCGCGAGCGCCGTGACGACGGCGGTCGGTGGCGCCGCCGCGCTGCGCGGACTCGTCTCATCGACCGGATCGGCGCGCGGTGCCGAGTCGTTCCGGCAGCACACCGCGAACCCGATGCGCACGCTGCAGCGCCGGTGGCGCGAGATCGTGGCCGACGCGGGCAGTCCCGTCGCGATCTTCATCGACGACCTCGACCGCTGCCGTCCCGAGTACGTCGTCGAGGTGCTCGAGGGAATCCAGACGCTCCTGCGCGACGCGCCGGTCACCTTCGTCGTCGCCGCCGACAGGCGCTGGCTCTACGACAGCTACGCCGCGGTCTACAGCGCCGCCGCCGGAAGCTCCCAGGACGCGGGCAGACCGCTCGGGCACCTGTTCCTCGAGAAGACCTTCCAGCTCTCGACATCCGTGCCGCGGCTCTCGCTCGCCGAGCAGAGCGACTACTGGAAGAGCCTCATCCTGCCCGCGGACGAGCGGTCGGAGGTGCAGCCTGGCCGGATCGAGAAGCTCGAGCGGGAGTTCAAGGCGCTGCACACCGAAGAGGACGTCTTCGCCCATCTCGACCGTCACGCGGACGAGCCGCAGGTCGTTCGCCGCGCGGCACGCGCAGCCGCGGTGAGGCAGCTCTCGACGCCGGAGCTCGAGCGGCACACCGAGCACACCTTGATCCGGTTTGCGCCGCTGCTCGAGTCGAACCCGCGCGCGATGAAGCGGCTCGTGAACGCGTACGGCGTCGAGCGGGCGCACCAGGTGATCGGCGGGCACTCGACGGAGCTCTCCTACCCGCGCGAGCGGCTCGCGCTCTGGACGATCCTCAAGGCCCGCTGGCCGCTGCTCGCGGAGTACCTCGGCGACCGGCCCGAGGCGATCGACGCGCTCAAGCAGGGCCAGCTTCCGGAGGACGTCGTCGGCGACACGGAGCGGCCGTATCTCGCCAAGCTCTTCGCCGACCGCTCGGTCCGCCGAGTCGTCGACGGCAGCGTCGTCGGCGTCGACCTCGACCGTGCCTCGCTCGAGCTGCTGCTCGAGGGTCCTGCCGCGGACGCCGTCCGGCATAGCTGAGCCGGTCTGCGGGCACACTCCAGGGGAATGCCGCCGAATCCACTCGACGACGTCCGCCGCGGACTGCGCCTGATCGGCGAGCAGCTGCGACGAAACGCGGCGACCGAGCCGGCCGGAGACTGGATCACCGAGCAGGTCGCAGCGCGCGAGCGCCCAGAGCCGGCGCGGAGCCTCCCGGAGCTCCAGGCCGAGCTCGACTCGCTGATCGGCCTCCAGACCGTCAAGGAGCAGGTGCACGCGCTCGTCGCCTTCCTGCAGGTGCAGGCGAAGCGCATGGAGCACGGGCTGCCGGAGGTCGCGACCTCGCAGCATCTCGTCTTCCTCGGCAACCCGGGCACGGGGAAGACGACGGTGGCGCGGCTCCTCGCCGAGATGTACCGCGCCATGGGACTGTTGAAGCGCGGTCACCTCGTCGAGGTCGATCGGGCCGGGCTCGTAGGCCAGTACGTCGGGACGACCGCGATCAAGACCGACCGCGTGATTCGCAGGGCGCTCGACGGGGTTCTCTTCATCGACGAGGCCTACGCGCTGACGCCCGAGATGGAGCGGATGGACTTCGGGCCGGAGGCGGTCGAGACGCTGCTCAAGCGGATGGAGGACTATCGCCACCGGCTCGTCGTGATCGTCGCCGGCTATCCGCGGCTCATGCACCGATTCCTCGACTCGAATCCGGGACTGCGGTCGCGCTTCGCGCGCGAGATCGTGTTCCCGGACTACTCCAACGACGAGCTCGTCGCGATCGCGGGCAAGTTCCTCGCGGAGAACGAGTACGTCTTCGGTGCGGGCGCGGAGGACGCGCTGCGCTCGATCCTCGCGGGCGCGCGCCGCGGCGAGGGCTTCGGCAATGCGCGGTTCGCCCGCACGATCTTCGAGCAGGCGCTGAACACGCAGGCATTGCGGCTCGCGCGGGTCGAAGGCTCCGAGCTGGAGAACCTCTCGCAGGCGGACCTCACCACGCTGGAGTCGGACGACATCGTCTCGGCCGCGCGGGCGCTAGGCGAGGGCCCGGCGAGCGCCGCCGAGGCGCGCGGCTTCTGGCGTCGGCGACGCTAGGCCTCCGCGACGAAGAAGCGCCCGCGCGGGGACCCGCGCAGGCCGAGCTCCTCCACTGCCGCGCGGACTCCCGGGTAGTACGCCTCGCCGAAGTCGTCGAAGACCACGATCGCGTCGCTCGCGAGCGCCGGACGCCACCTCGAGACGGTCGCGACGATCGCGCGGGTGTCGTGCGCGTCGTCGATGAACAGCACGTCGACCTGACGGTCCGACGGAGTTGCGTCCTCACCGCGTGCCCGAACGAGCTCGATCCGGGCACGCGCCTCTGCCGGGAGTAGGTCGAGGTACGCCGATCGAAGCGGCGGGACGACCGGGTCGTACGTCTCGACCGTGCAGTCGGGATCGGCGAGGACGAGCGTGGCCGCCGTCCAACCCCAGCCGGTGCCGATCTCGACGGTCCGGGGGCGCCGCTCGGTCAGTGCAAGCAGGAGCCTCAGCTCACGGGTTGGAACCGTGTAGCGGATCGCCATGAGATCACCCGAGCGCAACGCCAGCGCGATCGCTCTCCGCCGGAATTGCCGGATCGGACGCGGTAGGCCCCGGGCCTCCACCCACCAGCGCACCGATGTGAGCACGATGCCTGCGCTTCCCATCGGCGGCTCGGGCATGGGTCCGAACAATTGCACGGCTTGGCCGTCGGCGCGGACCGCAGTAGCATCGACCGACCCAGACCCTGTCGAAGGAGATCACTCGTGCGCAGATTTGCCGCTCTGGCCCTCGGAACCGTCCTCCTCGCCGCTGGCTGCGGCGGGGGCTCGAAAAGCTCCTCCGGCAGTACGACCGCGTCCACGGGGACCGCCGCTGCGCAAGCGCAGACGATGCACGCAGGCGTCCTGACCGTCGGCGCCGAGTTTCCCGCGCCCGGCTTCCTGAACCCGCCCCGCACGAAGCCGACCGGCTTCGAGGCCGACGTGGCCAACGAGATCGCCAAGCGGCTCGGCCTGCAGACGGTGACCTGGGCCGAGACGCCGTTCACGTCGCTCTTCTCGCCCGCGCCGAAGAAGTTCGACTTCGACATCAACGAGATCACGATCACGCCCGAGCGGCAGAAGGTCGTGGACTTCAGCGTTCCGTATTTCGACGCCAACCAGGCCCTGCTGGTGCATAAGGGCACGCCCATCGCGAGCGCCAAGACGCTGGCCGACCTGAAGCAGTACCAGCTCGGCGGACAGGCGACGACGACGGGCGTCGACTACATCAAGAAGACGATCAAGCCGACCAAGAAGGCGCGCGAGTACTCGACCACCGGTGCGGCCGCGCAGGCACTCGTCGTCAAGCAGATCGACGCTTTCGTCATCGACGTGCCGATCGCGGCGGCGCTCGTCAAGCAGTACCCGAACGACCTGACCATCGTCGGCCAGTTCATCACCAACGAGCAGTACGGGATCCTCTTCCAGAAGGGCTCGAAGCTGAAGCCGGCCGTCGACAAGGCGCTGACCGCCATGAAGGACGACGGAACGCTGAAGAAGCTCCAGAACAAGTGGTTCCCGGGCACGGCGGACCTGGTCGAGATCAAGTAGGCCCGGCGCGGCCGACGACGATCTGATCGCGGACGACCCGTCGCTCGTCGCTCCGAGCGGCCGGACTCGCCTGCTCGCAGGCCACGGGACGCTCACCGCGTCGGTCTCGACCGTCGCATTCATCGTGCTGGTCGGTGTCCTCGCGGTCCTGGCCCCGGGCTCGCAGAAGGTTCAGCAGGTCTTCTTCTCGCCGCACCATTTCGCCAAGAGCGCGGGGCCCGTCTGGCACGGCTTCGTGATCAACATCAAGATCATGGTCGTCGCCGAGATCGTCGTCCTCGTGCTGGCGCTCGGGATTGCGATCCTGCGCGGCTTGCCGGGCCCGGCCGCGTTTCCGCTCCGCGCGCTCGCCGTCGTGTACACGGACGTCTTCCGCGGGATCCCGCTGATCCTCGTCGTCTTCATCGTCGGGCTCGGGCTGCCGGGGCTGCAGCTGCGATTCGTGTCCACGCAGTCCGTGTTCGTCTACGGGGCGATCGCGCTGATCCTCGTCTACTCGGCGTACGTGACGGAGGTGTACCGCGCGGGGATCGAGTCGGTGCACGCGAGCCAGGTGGCAGCGGCGCGGTCGCTCGGGCTGACGCACTGGCAGACGCAGCGGCACGTCGTCCTGCCGCAGGCGGTCAGGCGCGTGATCCCGCCGCTCCTCAACGACTTCATCGGGCTGCAGAAGGACACCGCGCTCGTGTCGCTGCTCGGCGTCGTCGAGTCGGCGCGGGAGGCGCAGGACTACGCGGCGACCTACTTCAACTTCACCGGCTACGTCGTCGCCGCGGTGTACTTCGTGCTGCTGACGATCCCGCTCGCGCGGTTCACCGACTGGCTGATCCGGCGCGACCAGCGGAAGACGCGGGCGGCCGCGGGATGACCGACGCACTGGCGCTCGAGGCCGTGCGGAAGTCGTACGGCGCAAACGAAGTGCTCGGCGGGATCGACCTCGCGGTTGCGCCGCACGAGGTCGTGTGCCTGATCGGCGCGTCGGGCTCGGGCAAGTCGACGCTGCTCAAGTGCGTGAACCTGATCGAGCCGGTGACGAGCGGTCGCATCGTCGTCGACGGCGAGGAGATCACCGCCCGCGGCGTGGACGTGAACCGGATCCGGCGCAAGATCGGGATCGTCTTCCAGGCGTTCAACCTCTTCCCGCACATGACCGTGCTCGACAACATCACGCTCGGGCCGAGGAAGGCGCTCGGAGTGGGGCGGGCCGATGCGAATCGGGCCGCGGAGGAGCTGCTCGAGCGCTTCGGCCTCGCGGAGAAGCGGCTCGAGTATCCCGACCGGCTCTCGGGCGGGCAGCAGCAGCGGGCCGCGATCGTGCGCGCGCTCGCGATGAAGCCGAAGCTGATGCTGCTGGACGAGGTCACGAGCGCGCTCGACCCCGAGCTCGTCGGCGGGGTGCTCGAGGTGATCCGTGAGCTCGCCGAGTCGGGGATGACGATGGTGATCGCGACGCACGAGATGGGCTTCGCGCGCGACATCGCGAATCGCGTCTGCTTCCTCGACGCGGGGCTCATCCTCGAGGAAGGCCCGCCTGCGCGGATCTTCGAGTCGCCCGAGATCCCGCGGACGCAGCAGTTCCTGCAGCGGTTCCTCGAGGCGGGGAGGCTCTAGACCTCAGCCCAGGCCGTGGTCCTGCGCCCAGAGTGCGGCTTGCGTGCGGTCGGTCACGCCGATCTGCTGAAAGACGCTCGTCAGGTGGGCCTTGACCGTCTTCTCGCTGATCTCGAGCTCCCGGGCGATGCGCTTGTTCGGCAGGCCCTGGGCCACGAGGCGCAGCACCTCCTGCTCGCGCGGCGAAAGGTCGCCGTGCGCCGGCGCGGCGGTTCGTGCGGCCAGGACCTCCCGTGCAGCTCTCGGGGCCAGCGGCGACTCGCCCCGCGCCGCCGCGCGGACGCCGGCGATCAACTCGGCAGGCTCGGCGTCTTTCAGCAGGTAGCCCGAGGCGCCGGCGTCGAGCGCCGCGATGATCCGCTCGCGGTCCGAGAACGACGTCAGGACGACCACGCTCACCGCGCCGTCGTGGGCCGAGACGATCTCGCGGGTCGCCTCGATCCCGTCCAGCACGGGCATCGACAGGTCCATGAGGACGACGTCGGGGCGGTGCTCCGCGGTCAGTGCGACCGCCTCGGCCCCGTTCGTCGCGGCGCCGACGAGCTCGATGTCGTCCTCGTTGGCGAGCACCCGCTCGAGTCCCGCGCGGACGACCGGATGATCCTCGGCGAGCAGCAGGCGGATCGTCACAGCGGCGCCTCGACGCAGACGCGAGTCCCGTGCCCGGGCTCGGAGTCGACCGAGAGCTGGCCGCCGGCTTCCCCAGCCAGGTCCGCGAGCAGCCGCAGGCCCATGTGTCCCTCGCCGGAGCTTCCCTCGAATCCCCGCCCGTCGTCGTCGACCGTGAGCCGCGCCAGGCCGTCGTCGAGTACGAGCTTCACGTCGACACGCGTGGCGCTCGAGTGCGTCGCCACGTTGCGTAGCGCCTCCTGCGCACAGCGGTAGAAGAGCAGCTCGAGCTCCCGGGGCAGCTCGAGATCGTCGGGGACCTCGACCTGCGCCTCGATCCCGCGCGCGCCGAGGGGCGCGGTCAGGTCGCGCAGCGCCGACTCGAGTCCCGCGCGGTGCAGATCGGGTGGATAGATGTCCACCAGGAGGGTGCGCAGCTGCCTGATCGTGCGGCGCGCGCCGGTGGCAGCCTCCTTCATCACGTCGGCAGTTTGACCATGGCTGACCGACTGGATCGAGTCGGCAGCGGCCGACAGGCTGTACGCGACGCCGGCGAGGTCCTGGACAGCCCCGTCGTGCAGATCCCGCGCGATTCGGCGTCGCTCGAGCTCCGACGACTCGATCGCGCGGCGCAGGAGCTTCTCGCGTTCGGCTTGCCCTTCGCCCAGGCGACGTCCCACGCGCCAGGCCAGGGGGAGCTGGATGAGCCACAGCAGCGCGAGCGTGCCGAGGATCGCCGGCGCGAAGGACAGCCAGAGCTTGCGCCCGCTCGCCGCCACGGAGCTGTAGCGCTCGTAGCTCTCGAACAGCAGCGGCCTGCCGTCGGCGCCGCGGATCGGCAGATACACCTCGAGCAGCTTCTTGAAGGGCCGCTCGAACCGGTTCTCAGGTCGCTTCAGGTCGCTGACCTCGGCTTCGACCTTGCCGGCAGCGAGCACGTTCAGCTCGTCGGGGCCGAGGCGATACCGAGAGCCGATCAGCCGGTGCTCGTCGGAATACAGGATGCGCCCGTCGCGGTTCCAGATCTTCACGCGCACGATTCGGCCGTCGAGCAGTCCCCGGCCTACTGCGCGATCCAGCCGCGCGACCGCGGCGGGGTCGCCCTTCGAGAGCCCGGCCGTGATGTTCGGCTCGGCGACTCCGTGCCCGGCCAGGGCCGCGACCTGCTTCGCGTTCCGGATCGCTTCCGACTGCCCGATCTGGCGCAGGAGATAGACACCGGCCGCGCCGAGCAGGATCAGCGCCGCGATCCCGCTGATGGCGAACTGCGCAACGGCTCGGCGGATTGCCGAGCGGCCTTCGCTCCTGCGTCTCGGCTCGGCCTCGGCGTGCACCTCACGCCATATACCCGGAGCGGGCCGAACTAGATCGGGAGTCGCCATCCAGAGAGCCTGCCCGCAGTGGAAAGGCTCGGCAACGCGACCTTGGTCCTACGACCAGACGGGCTGGGTCTTAGCCGGAGCCTACGACCAATGTCCTCTTGTGACCTCGACCGGCGAGGGGCGAGTCTGGCCGAGTCGTTCAAACCCCAGCAGGAGGACTCACATGAACCGCCGCATCCGCATCGTCGCAAGCATGTTCGCCGCCGTCGCAGCGCTCTCGGTCACGGGGACCGCAGGCGCCGCTATCGGCTGGAACTGGTCTCCCCCGGACCGCTGTCTCTGCGTCCAGCTGGCGCCCGCCGGTCCCTGAGGGAGCGAGATCGTGGGCGCCCCGTTACTCCCCTTTCGGGGCGCCCGCGACCTACCCTGAGAGCGCTTCGAACGTGAGTCGCTGGAAGTGCTGGATCAGCGGCTCGCTGGAGACCATCAGCCGGCCGTGGTCGAGCGCTCCGGAGCGCATCCCGCGCTGAACCCCTTCGACGAGCGCGGTGTCCTCACGGCCAACCTGCGCGTCGAGCTCCAGCAGCTCCGCGATCCACTCCTCATCGACCTCTGCGCCGAAGAAGTAGTCGAGGAAGCGGGCCGTCCGCTCCGTCCCGACGGGTCGGATCGGGCCGATCGACAGGTTCGTCCGCCCGGGGAAGACGTTGACGCCCAGGTTCGGCCAGAGGAAGTGGAACTGGCTGCGCTCGACCTCGCCGCTCGCATAGCTCGGAGCAGCCGTCGAGCGCACCGGGCCGAACTGGCTCGAGAAGAGGCCTTCCGCCTCGAGCCGGTACGAGTCGGGGGAGACATCGACGACCTTGCTGAAGCCGGGATGGGCCGTCGCGCAGTGGTAGCACTCGAGGAAGTTCTCGCAGGCGACCTTCCAGTTCGTCTCGAGGTCGCTCGTCGCACGGTGGTGGAAGGTGAGCGCCTCGACGTCCACGACCTCGCTGAGGAGCTGCGGCAGGCGGCCGAGGGTCTCCTGCAGGGGCGGCGCGTCGGCATCGGGGTTGACGAAGACGAACGGTCCCCAGGTGTCGACCTGGACCGGGACGAGGGAAAGCTCAGCCGGGTCGAAGTCGGGCTCGCGCTCGGCGCGCGGCGCCGCGCGCAGCGTGCCGTCGAGGCCGTACGTCCAGGCGTGGTAGGCGCACTGGAGGGTCTCGCGCTTGCCCTCGCCCTGCGCGACCTGGAAGCCGCGGTGCCGGCAGACGTTCACGAAAGCGTTGAGCTCGTCGTCGTGCGTGCGCGTCACGACGATCGGTGCGAGACCGGCGGTCGCGGTGAAGAAGGAGCCGGGCTCGGCGATCTGGCCCGTATGTCCTGCGTACTGCCAGGCCCGGCCGAAGATCCGCTCCTGCTCCAGGCGGAGGAGCTCCGGGTCGACGTACCAGTCGAACGGCAGGGTGGCGCCGCGTGCGAGCGCATCGCCGAGGTCGGGGTCGATGCGCACGGCCACGGCTCGAAATCTAGCTAGCGTGCGCGCGATGCTTGCGCACAGCCCTGGCTGGCAGCCGGCGCCGGCGGTGCTCGTCGCCGCGGCGGTCGCGGCCGGGCTCTTCGCGCAGGGCTTCCTGCGGTTGCGGCGCCGCGGCCGCCGGGACCACGCCGGCTGGGACAGGGCCGCGCTCTTCGGCCTCGCCGTCGCGCTGGTGCTCGTCGGGCTCGTCTCTCCGCTCGACGGACTCGCCGAGGAAATGCTCTCGGCACACATGCTCCAGCACGTCCTGATCGGCGACCTCGCCCCGGCCCTCGCGATGCTCGCCCTGCGCGGGCCGCTTACGTTCTTCATCCTCCCGCCCGGCGTGCTCGGCCCGGTCGCGCGCTCGCAGCCTTTGCGAGCGGTCGGCCGCTTCCTCCTGCGCCCGCGCGTGGCGTTCACGGTCTGGGCCGCCGCGATCCTCGGCTGGCACATTCCGCGCGCCTACGACTTCGCGCTCGCGCACCCGTGGGCTCACGAGCTCGAGCACGGCTGCTTCGTCGTGGCCGGGACGCTCGTCTGGGCATTGCTCGTCGACCCGGCGCGTCGCGGCGAGCTGACGGTCGGAGGCCGGGTCGGCCTCGCCGTCGCGATGTTCGTGGTCGGCCAGCTGCTGACGGACGCGCTCGTCTTCAGCTCTTCGCCGCACTATCCGGCGTACCGGGGCGCACACGGGCTCTCCGCACTCGGCGATCAGCGCCTCGCAGGCCTCGTGATGATGCTGGAGCAGCTGGCGACGCTCGGGACCTGCATCGCGGTGCTTCTCTGGCCGTACCTGACGCGCCGCCGGCAGCCCGCGCTCGGCCCCGAGCCGGGCTGATGGATCCGTACGCGTTCCGCTTCGAGCCCGTCTTCCTGGTCGCGGGCGCAGCCGCGGCGTTCCTGTACGCCCGCGCGGCGCGCGCCGAGCGCCCGCCGTGGTGGCGGATCGCGCTCTTCGCGGCGGGACTCCTTCTCGTCGTCGGCGCGCTGAACTCGCCGCTCGAGTCGCTGCTCTACCGGCTGCTCCTGATCCACCTGCTGCAGAACGTGATGGTCGCCGACTGGGCGCCGCCGCTGCTGCTGCTCGGGCTCACGCCGGCCATGCGGCGCGGCTTGGCCGTGCGGGGCGGGGCGGTGCTGCGTGCCCTCGCCCGGCCACGGATTGCGCTCCCGATCTGGCTCGCGGGCTGGTACGGCATCCATCTCGCGCCCGTCTACGACTTCGCGCTTCGCCACGAATGGGCGCTGAACGTCGAGCACGCAATCCTGCTCGTCGTCGGGATCCTCTTCTGGTGGCCGGTCCTCGCGCGCGAGGCAGGGCTTCTCAGCACGCCCGGCGCGCTTGCCTACCTCGGCGCGGCCTTCGCGAGCTCCGCGTTTCTCGGGCTCGCGTTCATCTTCGCCTCGACGCCGTTCTACGACTGGTACCTCGGTCAGCCGCGCCTGTGGGGACTGTCCGCCGCCAAGGACCAGAACCTGGGCGGGATCCTCATGAACGCCGAACAGACGGTCGTCTTCCTCGGCGCGCTCGTCTACTTCCTGATGCGGCTGCTCGAGGAGGAGCACACGTCCGGCAGCACCTAGTCCAGATAAGCGTGCACGACCTCATCGAACGAGCCGTCGGCTGCGATCCGTCCGTCCTCGACGAGCAGCGCTCGGTTGCACACCTGCTCGAGCAGCGGATGGTCGTGTCCCGCCGCGACGATGATCCCGCCCCTGCCGAGCAGCTCTCGCACCCGCTCCTGCACCCGCTCGCGGAACTCGTGGTCGAGTGCCTCGTGCACCTCGTCGAGCAGCAGGATGTCCGGTTGCGCCTGCTCGACGACGGCAAAGCCGAGCCGCGCGAGCATGCCCTGCGAATAGCTCGAGACGGGCCGGTCGAACGCCTCGTCGAGGCCGCTGCGCTCGGCGACCGAATCGACGTTCCGCCGCGCCTGCGCGCGCGAGAGACCGGCGAGCACCCCGAGGAGCAGGGCGTTCTCGCGCCCCGTCAGCCGCGTCAGGAGGCCGGCTTCGATCGAGAGGAGCGATCCGAGCTGTCCTCGGACCGAGACCCGGCCCTCGTCGGGCTCGAGGATCCCGGCGATCACGCGCAGCAGGGTCGTCTTGCCGGCGCCGCTCCGCCCGATCAATGCCACCGCGTCGCCGCCCTCGATCTCGACGTTCAGGCCGCGAAGGCCCCAGCTCTCGGTCACTCCCCGGCGCACGTGCGCGAGCGTCGGGGTGGTGACGCGGAGCAGCCGGTCGAAGTAGAAGCGGACACCGACGTCCTCGGCGACGATCGCGGCCGCGCTCACGCGACGACCTTCGCAAACTGCTTCTGCTCGCTGACGTAGATCGGCAGCGTTATCGCGAGCACGACGAGTGCTATCGCGGCCGGGAGGAGCAGCTCCCACGCCGAGGGCCGCCTCCCGTAGAGGAGCACCGAGCGGTATCCCTCGAAGACGCCGGTGAGCGGGTTCAGGCGCAGCAGATCGTTTGCTCGCCCGCCGATCATCGACAGCGGCACGAGCCCGGGCGCGAGGAAGAAGAGGGTCCGGACGATGCTGATCGCGAACTGGCGGAGATCGGAGAACCAGATCCCGATCAGCGAGGCCACGTACGCGAGCGCCACCGCCAGCAGGACGTTGACTGCGACGACGACTGGGAACCAGAGCAGGGCGAAGGTCGGCGCGATCCGGTAGATCGCAAGCATCAGGACGAGCAGGAGGAAGCTGGCTGCGAAGGCGACGGTCTCCGTCAGCACGCCCGAGGCGGGGATGAACGTGCGCTCGAAGCTCATGTTCAGGATGATCGACCGCCTTAGGTCCACGGCGCCCATCGCGTTGATGACCGACATCATCAGCAGCTGGAACGGCACGACCGCGCAGGCCAGGCTGAGCCCCGGCGCGGCACCCGGACGGTTGAGCACCACCGAGACCAGCAGCAGGTAGACGCCGACGAGCGCGAACGGATCCAGCAGCCACTTGAAGAGTCGCGCTCCGCCCCGGCCGTACCGAGCTCGCAGATCCGATTCTGTGAGCGCGAGGAGCACCTCCGCGCGACGTCGCCAAGAACGTCGTTCCGGGGTGACTCGGCCGGTCGCGCTCCCGGTCGAGGACGCCGCGGTTTCCACGCCGTGCACCGCGATACCGTAGAGGCGCAGGCCGGCTACCGCGAGGTGTAGACGCGCTGCTTGAGCGCGAGCACGTTCTCCACGTACATCTGCGTCTCCTTCAGCAGTCCGCGTTTGCGCACCGAGTACGGGCCCTGGGCGTACGCGGCGAGAGCCATCCGCTCGTTCCCGCCGAACTCCTTGAGCAGCTGCGCCAGGTAGGCGGTTCCGACGCGCACGTTGCCAGAGGCGTCGTGCGGGACGGCTCGCCCGATCAGGAACGTCTCGACGTAGCTCCAGGTCCCGGCCGTGACCTGCATGATTCCGTTTGCGCCGTAGGACGACGTCAGCCCGTTGTTGTAGCCCGATTCCATCCAGCCGATCGCACGGACGAGGCGGGGATCGACGCCGTAGTGCCGCGACCACTGCTCGATCGCGCGCCCGACGTGCTCGGGCTGCCGGATCACCAGCGAGGCAGTGGCGCTGCCGGCTGCCGTGCGCGAGGCCGGGATCTTCAGGCGAGCCCCGGCGAGGAGGTAGCGGCTCGGGTCGAGTAGGTTCGCGCGGGCGAGCGCGCGCACGCTCGTGTGGTAGCGAGTAGCGATTCCGGTGAGGGTCTCGCCCGGCTTGACGCGGTGGATCGTGGCCGGGGGCTTCGCGCGGTGCGCCGTGCTGAACTTTGCAAAGGCGCACGCTCTCACCG
>JAWVDL010000187.1:0-3142 GCA_033857355.1 Gaiellaceae bacterium
CAGCGTCGACCAATGGCCGGCCGACAAGGTGAGGGAGCGCATGTCGCATCTGCGCCACGACATGCTCCGGATCCGCAAGACCGTCGCGCCAACACGGGATGCGGTTCGGCGCGTCATCGACGACCGCGTAGAGCTCGAGGGCTACGATCTCTTCCCCGCCGAGATCGACGTCCACTTCTCAGACGTATACGACAAGCTGCTGCGAGCCAGCGAAGGCTTGGAGCTTTCCCGGGATCTTCTCAGCGGCGTGCGCGACTACGCGCAGTCGAAGGTCTCGATCGACCAGAACGAGGTGATGAAGCGTCTGACCGCCATCGCGTCGCTGCTGCTGGTGCCCACGTTCATCGTGGGTGTGTACGGCCAGAACTTCCACCATCACTTCCCGGAGCTCGACTGGCAGTACGGCTACCTGTGGTCGTGGGGGCTGATCGTCGCGACGACGTTCGGGCAGCTCTGGTATTTCCGCCGCAAGCGCTGGATCTGACCGCGCCCGGCCGCGCCTGCTTCGGACACTTGCGCTTCCCAGGTGCCCTTAGCCTCCTCCCCGCGGCGAGCGTAGACGCGTTTCGGGGCGGCCCGCCAGTGTCCCCGCGTCACAGATGTGTGTCGGTTTCTGCCGAGCTGTCGGGAAAGGCCTCGTCGCTACGCTGAACGCGTGCCGATCTACATCTGCCCGAATTGCAAGGAGCGCTCGATCGACGTCGACGGCTACGAGGAGTTCTCCGGCCGTGCGCCCGCATGTCACCGGTGCGGCTTCGGGTTCCTCTTCGAGTTGATGGACGACTACTACCCGGCGCCGAACGCAGGTCTGGTCGTCTGCGACCAGGAAGGACGGGTGCTCGCCGCAGGCCGTGGCGTGTTCGAGCTGAGCGGGCTAGGCGAAGCGGAGCTCCTGGGGCGGAACGTGGTCGACGCGTTCGGCCTCGCCGGCTTCGAGGACGACAAGAACCCGGCCGCCCTCGCGCTCGAATGGGGCGTCCGTCGCCTCGGCGAGCCGCTCGAGCTCGAGACGAAATCGGGCATCCGGAAGCGCGTGACAGGCGACTTCTTCCCCGCGCTCGACGACGACGGCGGCCTGCTCGTCGTGCTCGCACCTCGCTCGACTTAGTAACAGACTTTTACTTGGTCGGCTCGGGGCGGAGAGACGGCGCAGCGTCCACGCGGCTCGACGGGCAGAGGTCGTTCAGCACGCACTCCTCGCACAGTGGTCGCCGCGCGATGCACACGCGGCGGCCGTGCCAGATCAGCAGGTGCGGGACGATCGCCCACTCCTCGCGCGGCACGAGCTTGACGAGGTCGCGCTCGATCTTGACCGGGTCCTCCTGCTTCGTCAGGCCGAGCCGCTGCGACAGGCGGCGGACATGCGTGTCGACGACGATCCCCACCGGGTTACCCCGCTCTGCCGAGACGACGTTCGCCGTCTTCCGCGCGACACCGGGCAGCCGCAGTAGATCGTCGAAGTCGCCGGGAACGCGTCCGTCGAACTCCTCGAGCAGCATCTTCATCGTCCCGCGGAGGGACTTCGTCTTCTGCCGGAAGAAGCCCGTCGCGAAGATGTCGCGCTCGAGCTCGGCGGGCTGCACTGCGAGGTAGTCCTCGGGCCGCCGGTACTTGACGAAGAGCTTCTCCGTGACCTTGTTCACGTTCACGTCGGTCGTCTGTGCGGAAAGCATCACCGCGACGAGCAGTTCGAGGTCGCTGCGCGAGCGCAGCGCGATACCGGCGTCGGGGTGCGCGGCCTTCAGACGCTCGATGATCGGACGGATCCGCTCGCGCTTCGGGCCGACCCGGCGGCGCGCCTCCTGGACGTAGCTGCGCGGCATCGCTCGCGACGTTACCGATCCTGTAGCTAGCGTCCCGGCCGTGCCGACGCTCCACTTCATCCGCCACGGCGAGACCGATTGGAACGTGGGCCGGCGCGTGCAGGGCAACACGGACGTGCCGCTCTCGGCACGCGGCCGCAAGCAGGCGGACGAACTGGCAACCCGACTCGCCAGCTGGCCGATCGGGGCCATCTACTCGAGCGACCTGAGACGCGCGCTCGAAACGGCCCGGCCGCTAGCCGAACGGCTCGGCCTGGAGCCGATCGTCGATCCCATCCTCCGGGAACGGAACTTCGGCGTGTTCGAGGGCCTGCTCGACTCCGAGGTCGAAGCCCTGCTCGAAGACCCTCACGTGTTCTGGCGCGACGCGGACACCCGGCCCGAGAAGGGCGAGAGCCGGCGCGAGGTCTGGAATCGCGTCACCGGGTTCCTCGACAGGCTGCTCGCCGATCCGCCGGCGGACGAGATCGCCATCGTGAGCCACGGCGGTCCGATTCGGCTTGCGGCGGCCTATCTCGCCCGAGAAGACGTCGAGTCGATGACGTGGCGCGAGGTCGCGAACGTCAGCGTCACGACGGTCGACATCAGCGACTAGCGGTCAAGACCGGGGTTGCGGGAGGATGCGGAGCGCTTCGCAGCCGCGTCCCGGCACAGACAAGATCGAGGGCCGGGCAGGTCGCGCACACGAACTCGCTCGGAGTCGGGACGAACTCGCCGGCCTGGATTCGGGCGATCGCGGCGGACAGCTCGCCCTCGAGCTCCGCGACGTCCGCCTGGGTGAACGTCGTCGAGACCACGGCGTCGGGACGCTCGAGGAAGTGGTAGACGACCTCCACCTCGGGCGCTCCCGCTCGGAAGCAGGCGAGCGCGTACACGAGGCGCTGCAGCCCGTAGTCGGCCTCGACGATCTCCTCCGGCGTCCCCTCCGCGAGGGTGTTGGTCTTGTAATCGAGGACGAGCGTGCGGTCTCCGCCAATCTGAACGACGTCGAGGTAGCCGTGCAGGAGCACGCCGTCGTGCTCGAACGTGAAGTGCCGCTCCTTGGCCGCCCCGCCCAGCGCTGCGACTCGGCCCGCGAGCTCCGACCCGCAGTAGCTCTGGACGAAGCCCGCGATACGCGCGAGCTCGTCGTCGGTCACGGTCGGATACCAGGCCCGCACCTGTTCGATGTCGGGCGCGACCGGGCTCGCGAGATCGACCTGCTCGAGCAGCTTGTGAGCCGCGTCGCCGATCTCGGTCGCCGCGAGGCCGCCGGAGCCGGTCCCCCGTTCGGGTCGCCGCTCGCGCATCCCGGCCACGCGCTGGGCGTAGTAGCGGTA
>JAWVDL010000188.1:0-3377 GCA_033857355.1 Gaiellaceae bacterium
CGAACGACGCGCACGTTCGAGGCCTGCGCGTGCAGCCTCGTCAGCGCGGCGAACGAGCCGTCGCGCGAGCCGTCGTCGACGAAGACCGCTTCCCACTCCTGACCGAGCGGATCGAGCGCGGAGGCGAGCTCGTCGTAGAGGAGCGCGACCGTCCGCTCCTCGTCGTGGACGGGAACGACGACGGAGATCACGGCCGGAGCCTAGCGCTAGGGCAGCGTGGGAACGGTGGTGTCGACCGTGGTTCCGGTTGTCACGGGCACTGTCGCCGTGGTCGGCGGAGCCGTGGTCGGCGGCGGCGCGGGGGTCGACGTGGGCGGAGGCGTTTGTTGCCGTGTGGTCGTGTGCGCTGTGGTCGCCGTCGTCGTCGAGGTTGTGGCTTGCGAGTGCTCCTGCGTCGCAGCCGCCTTCGTCGGCTGTGTCGTCTGGCGTCGGGTCGTCGTGGTCGGCGTCGAGGTGGACGAGGCGCCGCGAGTGGCGAGGTACGCGAGGCCGAGCCCCGCCGCGCCCGCGGCGAGGAAGCCGCCGATCAGCGCAGGGAGCGGAATGCGCCGCTTCGGTGTAGCTCGGCGGCGTCCCGCTTCGCGATGCGGCGGCGGCGGCGCGCCGAGGACCTGGGTGGCCTCGATGCCGCCGGCAGACCCGAGCTCGGCGAGCAGGGCGCTGCCGTCTGCCGGACGATCGCGCGGATCCTTTGCGAGCGCGGCCGCCGTAAGGCTTTCGAGGCGCGGCGGGACGTCCGGGCGGATGTCTTCGAGCGCCGGTGGGGCGAGATCCCGGTGCATGGCGACCAGCTCGAGCGGCTGGTCCGACTCAAACGGCAGCCGGCCAGTCAGCATCCGGAACAGGATCACGCCGAACGAGTAGACGTCGCTGGCGGGGCCCGCGGGCTCGCCCGCGGCCTGCTCCGGAGAGATGTAGGCGGCAGTCCCGAGCACGGTCCCCGCTTCGGTCAGCGTGCCTCCGTCGCCCATGTGAGCAATCCCGAAGTCCGCGATCTTCGCGCGTCCCTCGCTGTCGAAGAGCACATTCGAGGGCTTGAGGTCGCGGTGGATCAGCCCGTGCGCGTGCGCATCCGCAAGCCCGGCCGCGAGGTCGCGCGCGATGCGTCCGGTCTGCTCGTCGGGAAGCGGGCGGTCGTCCAGGAGCTGATCCTCGAGCGTCCCGCCGGGCAGGAACTCGAGCACCATGTAGGGCCGGCCCTCGACCTCGCCGAAGTCGAACAGCTGGTTGATGTTCGGATGGGAGAGAGCCGCGGCAGCCCGGGCCTCGCGCTCGAAACGCTGTCGGTCGGCGTTCGGCGCGAGCAGCTTCAGCGCGACGGGCCGGTCGAGCTCGAGATCGGTCGCCAGCCAGACCTCCGACATGCCGCCGTCGCCGATCTTCTGCTCGAGGCGGTAGCGGCCCTGGATCACCTCGTCCGCCATCGGGATAGCTTATGCCGCGCTGTGCAGCAACTCCTTGCGATCGACGAGGCGCTCGCTCTCATCCTCGCGCGCGTCGAGCCGCTGCCGGCCGAGCCGGTACCGGTCAGGGATGCGGCCGGCCGCGTGCTCGCCACGCCGGCGCTCGCGGTAGTCGACCTGCCACCGTTCCCCAGCTCGGCGATGGACGGCTACGCCGTGCGCGTCGCGGACGTTCCGGCGACTCTTCCGATCGGCGCGCGGATCGCGGCGGGGCGGCCCGCGCCGCGCGCACTCGTGCCCGGCGAGACCATGGCGATCGCCACGGGCGCCGTGGTGCCGGACGGAGCGGATGCCGTCATCCCTATCGAGTATGTTGTCGAACATGACAACAACGTGGAGTTTTCTTCTGCTGTCGACGTGGGCGCGAACGTGCGCCCTCGCGGCGGCGACCTGCGCGCAGGGGAGCCCGTGGTCGACCCAGGCGTGCGACTGGGACCCGCGCAGCTCGGTGCGCTGTCGGCGGCGGGAATCGCCGAGGTCGCCTGTGCGCGCCGCCCGCGCGCCGCCGTGCTCACCACGGGCACGGAGCTGCGGCCGCCCGGCCAGCCGCTCGGCCCCGGTCAGGTCTACGAGGCCAACGGCACGATCCTCGCCGCAGCGCTCGCGAGCGCGGGCGCGGATGTCGAGGTGCTTCCGCCCGTCCCCGACGACGAGGACGCACACCGGCGTGCGCTCGAGCACGGGCTCGGTTCGGATCTGCTCGTCAGCTCCGGCGGCGTCTCGGTCGGGCCGCACGACCTGGTGCGGGACGTTGGCCGCTCGCTCGGGGTGGAGGAGGTGTTCTGGCGTGTCGCGGTGAAGCCTGGAAAACCGATCGCCTTCGGCGTGCGGGGGCGCACGCTCGTGTTCGGCCTGCCGGGCAATCCCGTCTCGTCGCTGGTCGGATTCGAGCTGTTCGTCCGTCCCGCGGTTCTTGCTCTCCAGGGTCTGCGTGATCCCGGGCCGCACTTTCACGTTGGTCGCCTCGCCGCGAGCCTGCGACGGAGCGAGGGCCGTGACGAGCTCGTTCGAGCCCGGTCGTCGGTCGACGGCACGGGAATCGTGCTCGAGCCGCTTCGCGGGCAGGAGTCGCACATGATCGCGCGGGCGGCCGCGGCGGACGCGCTCGTCTTCGTGCCCCGGGGTGAGGGCGAGCTGGCAGCCGGCGAGTCGGTTCGCTTCCTGCGCCTGGGCTGAGCTACTTCGCGGCCGCGACGGCTTCGGTGGCCAAGGGCGCAAAGGCCGTCCCACCGCGCGGAATGATCCGCACGGGCCGCGCGTAGGCCAGGTAGCGGTGCGAGGAGAAGAAGCGCGGATGGCAGGCCTGGAGGACGAGTACCTCGCGTCCGTGGGTCTTCAGCATCGCCAGGTCGCTCGCCGGAACGATCTTGGTGACGGAGATGCGGTACTCGAACGTTGCGTACGGCAGCTCGATCGTGACGGGATCCCCCGTGCGCAACCGGTCGATGTGCGAGAAGGGCGCGAGATACGTCGTGCGGTGGCCGGCGACGTAGACGAGTTGGCCCTCGCCCGGCATGAAGTCTGGAGGCGCTGTACCGGTCACCCCGGTCAAATCCTGCGCGCTCCCCGCATACCGGCCCGGCCCGCGCTTGAGGCTCTCGTGGTCGGTGCCGTCGACGAGGATGATGTTCAAGCCGAGCCGCGGGATCCGCATCCGGCCGAGCGCCTCTCCCCGATGCGAGGTCAGCCGGTAATTGCGCGCCTCACGGGCGACGGCCCGTCGCTCGGCGGCGAGCGACACTCCGGGCGCCGCCGCTGGGGGCCGAAACGCCTCGAAGCGCTTGGCATAGGCGGATGCGAGCTCGCGCTGCTTGAAATGCGTGTAGATCGCCGTGAAGGGGTCCTGCCACTGCCAGACGAGCAGAGCCCACGCGAGCGTCCCGACCCCGGCGACGATCATCAAGGTGCCGGTGA
>JAWVDL010000189.1:0-2616 GCA_033857355.1 Gaiellaceae bacterium
ATCTGACGAAGCTCGCGGAGTACGAGGCGATCGGCGGCTACACGCAACTCGCGCGCGCGCGAGGCATGGAGCCCGCGGCGGTCATCGACGCGGTGCTCGCCTCCAACCTGCGCGGCCGCGGCGGCGCCTTCTTCGCCACCGGCCGCAAGTGGAGCTTCATCCCGAAGCCCGACCAGAACCCGAATCCCCACTACCTCGTCGTGAACGCCGACGAGTCGGAGCCCGGCAGCTTCAAGGACAACGAGATCATGCAGCGCGTCCCGCACCGCTTCATCGAGGGCTGCCTGATCACCGCGCACGCCGTCGACTCGAAGCAGGTCTTCATCTACGTCCGCGGCGAGTACCTCGAGGCCTACGAGATCCTCGTCGCGGCACTCGAGGAGGTGCGCGGGCGGGAGGAGATCCGCGGCGACGTCACGATCGTCGTCCACCGCGGCGCCGGCGCGTACATCTGCGGCGAGGAGACGGCGCTGATCGAGTCGCTCGAGGGCAAGCGCGGCCAGCCCCGCTCGAAGCCGCCGTTCCCGGCCATCTCGGGGCTCTACGCCTCGCCGACCGTCGTAAACAACGTCGAGACGATGGCGACGATCCCGCCGATCCTCGCGCTCGGCCCCGAGGAGTACGCGAAGCTCGGCGTCGAGAACTCGGCTGGTACGCGCGTCGTCTCGCTCTCGGGCCACGTCGAGCGCGGGGGGAACTACGAGATCGAGCAGGGGATCACGATCAAGGAGATGATCTACGACCTGGCCGGGGGCGTCCCGGGCGGCCGCAAGCTGAAGGCGGTCATCCCCGGCGGATCCTCCACGGTCGTGCTCACCGGCGACGAGATCGACGTCTCGTACGACTTCGACTCCCTCGCTCAGCTCAAGACGGCGATGGGCTCCGCCGGTGTGATCGTGATGGACGACCGCGTCTGCATGGTGCAGCTCGGAATCCGCGTCTCGGAGTTCTACGAGCACGAGTCGTGCGGGAAGTGCACGCCGTGTCGCGAGGGGACGCGCTGGATGACGCAGATCCTGCGCAAGCTCGAGGCGGGCGACGCGAGCGAGTACGAGCTCGACCTGCTGCTCAGCGTCTGCGACCGCATCAACGGCAAGTGCCTCTGCCCGCTCGGGGAGACGGCCGCGACCGCCGTCGCAAGCTACGTGGCGAAGTTCCGCGAGGAGTACGTCGCGCACCTCGAAGGCGGATGCCCGTTCGGTGACCAGTCGCCGCTCGACCACGTCATGGCTCCGGTCGCGCAGCACCACCACTCGCCCACCGCCGTCGAGGTGCCGGTCGGATGACTGAGCTCGTCACGGTCACGATCGACGACCGGACCGTGCAGGTTCCGAAGGGCACCGGCCTGGTCGAGACGGCCGCCGCCGCAGGAATCGAGATTCCCGTCTTCTGCTACGAGCCGCGTCTCGGGCCGGCGGTCGGAGCCTGCCGCATGTGCCTCTGCGAGGTAGAGGGCATGCCGCCGAAGCCGCAGGCCGCGTGCACGCTGACCGCGCAGGACGGCATGGTCGTGAAGACCGCGCAGACCTCGCCGATGGCAGCCGAGGCGCAGGAAGCGACGCTCGAGTTCATCCTCGTCAACCATCCCCTCGACTGCCCCGTCTGCGACAAGGGCGGCGAGTGCCCGCTGCAGGACCTGACCTTTCGCTACGGCCCGGGCTCCTCGCGGATGCAATTCCCCAAGCGCACGTTCGAGAAGCCGATCCCGATCTCACCGGCGATCTCCCTCGACCGCGAGCGCTGCATCCTCTGCTACCGCTGCACGCGCTTCTCGGAGAGCGTGTCCGAGGACGGGCAGCTCGTCGCCGAGAACCGCGGCTCCCAGACGCTGATCGCGACGTTCGAGGACGAGCCCTACACCGGCGCGTTCACGGGCAACGTGACCGAGCTCTGCCCGGTCGGCGCGCTGCTGCCGACGCAGAGCCGGTTCCTGATCCGCCCGTGGGAGCTGCAGGCCGTCCCGTCGGTGTGCGGGATGTGCCCGGTCGGCTGCAACGTCAGCGTCGAGACACGCGAGGGCAAGGTGCGGCGGATCCACTCGCGCAACCATCCGGAGGTCGACCAGGGCTGGCTCTGCGACAAGGGCCGCTTCGTCTACTCCCACATCTACGCCGAGGACCGCATCGTCGACCCGATGCGGCGCGTCCGCCGGCGCGGATTCGGCGCCGTCTCCTGGGACGAGGCGCTGGACGAGGTCGAGCGCATGATCCGCGCGGCCGGGACGCGCATCGTCACCGCGCTCTCGGGCTCGGAGACGATCGAGCAGGCCTACGCGCTCGCGCAGCTCCTGCGTGGCGGAGCCGGCGCGCATTCCGCGGTCCTGCCCGAGGAGTTCGACGACTCGCTCGCTGCGTACCGGCTGCCTCTGTCGGCGATCGCGGATGCCGAGGCGGTCGTGGTGCTCGGGGACGACCCCGTCGTCGAGCGCGCGCCGATCGTCGACCTCTGGATCCGTCAGGCGCGGCGGAGCGGCGCCCGCATCCTCGCCGGCCCCGACGATCTCGGAGGACTCGAGCGCATCGTGCTGATCGACTCCGGCGACGGCGGCGCGCGGATCTCCCAGCTTGCGCAGAAGCTCGGCCTCGCCGGCAAGGAGGGCTCAGGCGCCTTCTACCT
>JAWVDL010000190.1:0-5641 GCA_033857355.1 Gaiellaceae bacterium
GCGGCGGCCGTGGTGGTCGCCGTCGTGGTCGTCCCGGTCGTCGTCGTGCCGGTCGTCGTCGTCGACGCGCAGGTGCCCGCGGCCGACGGAGCGACATCACCGTGTCGCATGTGCGCCGGAACGGCGTTCTCGCTCACCATGATCAGGACGAAGGGGTGCTTCTTCGAATGCGTCCTGTGGCAGAGGAGCACCTTGCCGGGCTTGCTGGTGGTGGTAGTGGTCGTGGTGGTCGTCCCGGTCGTCGTCGTTCCGGTTGTGGTCGAGCCGGTCGTCGTCGTGCCGGTCGTCGTCGTTGTGGAGCCTGTTGTCGTCGTCGTTGTCGAACCTTGTTGCTGTGTGTGTGTGCTCGCGAGTGCGATCGACGTCGCGAAGCCGGCGACGAGGAGCGCGAGCAGGAGTGCTTTGGGTTTCATGATGGCGGCTTTCCTCCAGGGAGGTTGCGGAGCGGGGTTACTTGTCTAGATGCCGCCGCACGGCGCAACCTGCGGTCCCCTGCCGAAAAGTCCCTGGAAAGGGTGACGAACCCGCGCTGTTACGCGGGTTCGTTCGGGTCTTCGTCTGCAGCCAGCTCGAGCGAGCCTGTCAAGGTCTGCTCGAAGTGCTTGTGCTGGATCGGCGTGGCCCACCCGACGAGCTCCTCGAGGCCCTCCACCTTCGCGCGCTCGTTCATCTTGCCGACGATCGACCAGTGGCCGACTTCTCCGGCCTCCGCCATCGTGAGGAACTCGAATCCGTCGAGCGCGTCCGCATCGTCGCCGAGGTAGGTCGACATCATCTCCGTCGCCTCTTGCTTGGTCTCCCGGGCCTTCTCGAGGATCGCGGTCTTCTTGCCGTCGAGGTTGCCCGCGAGCTCGGTCGTCCGGTCTTCGGTCTCGCGCGCCTCTTCGTGCATGCGCTCGAGCGTCGCGCGCAGGTCGTCGTGCCCGCCTTCCTCCTCGACGAGCTTGCCGACCTTCTCGGTGGCGCCCTGGGCGGCCATCGCCAGCCCGAGTACCTCTCCGATCTTGCTCTCCAACGCGGTCAAATCCGCCATGTCAGTCCCCTCCTCGGTTGAGTAGGAAGGGCTTCTATCCCGTGCCCGACGCGTGAAACGCGGAAGGCCGCCCGATCGAGCGACCCTCCGCAATTGCACGCCGAAGCCAGGCTGAGGCCTGGCACCGGTCTACTTGATCTCGACCTCCGCGCCGGCCTCTTCGAGCTGGGCCTTGATCGAGTCGGCCTCCTCGCGCGCGACGCCCTCCTTGACGGCATTCGGGGCGCCGTCGACGAGATCCTTGGCCTCCTTGAGGCCGAGGCCGGTGATCGCCCGGACGACCTTGATCGCCTGGATCTTCTGCTGGCCGGCATTCGTGAGCACGACGTCGAACGCCGACTGCTCCTCGGCAGCCGCGCCGTCGCCGCCACCCGCGGCAGCGCCCGGCGCGGCAACCGCGACCGGCGCGGCGGCGGTGATGCCCCACTCGTCTTCGATCTTCTTCTTCAGCTCGACGAGCTCGAGGACGGACATCTTCCCCAGCTCGTCGAACACCTTGTCGGTTGCGCTTGCAGCCATTTCGTTACTCCTCCTCTGAAGCCGGCTCGGACGTCTCTGCGTCCTCCTCGGGCGTGGATTCTTCGTTGGTCACGGGCTCGGCCTCGGCGGCCGGAGCCTCTGTTTCTGTCTCGTCTGTCGGGGCGGGCACCTCGGGCTCCGCGGCGGGAGCCTCGGCTTCCGCGGCAGGAGTCTCGGCCTCCGCGGCAGGAGTCTCGGCCTCCGCGGCCGACGTGTCACCCTCGGCCTGGAGCTGCTCGATCCTCGCGTCGATCAGGCCCACGAGGTCTTGCAGCGGTGCGTTGAACAGCGCGACGAGCGTCGTCAGCGGCGCCGTGATCGCCCCGAGCACCTGGGATCGGACGACGTCCGCGGGCGGGAGCTTGGCGAGCGTGTCGACCTCTTCGGCGGACATCGGCCTGCCTTCGAGCAGGCCGCCCTTGATCGCCAGGACACGCGTCGTCCTCGCGGTGTCCGCGAGGGCCTTCGCCACCGCGGCCGGGTCGCCGCCCGACTCCAGGAAGGCGATCGCGGTCGGCCCTTCGAGCAGCGCGAGCAACGCGTCGGCTCCCGCGGCCTCGGCCGCTCTCCGCGTCAGCGTGTTCTTGACGACGGAGAACCGCGCGCCCTCCTCGAGCAGCTTGCCGCGGAGCGCGTCGATCTCGGCGTTCGTGAGCCCGCGGTAGTCCGCGACGATCAGCGTCTGCGAGCTCTTGAGCCGCTCGGTCAGCTCGCTCACGAGCCGTTCCTTGTCTTCCTTGTGCATCGAATCACCTCCTCGAAACAGTCGAGCCCGCACACAGGCGGGCTCGGACGAAGAGGTGGATCCTTCGGCCTTCGCGCGCCTCGGGAGGTCCTCTGCCCTTGCGGGCTGCCTCCGGTCTTCGGCAACGGGCGTTTTGGCTAGGCGGAAACGGGTTCTGCGCTCTCCTCGAGCTCTTCGACGATCCCGCGGGTGCGCGCCGGATCCACGTGGATCCCCGGCCCCATCGTCGACGTGAGCGTGATCTGCCTGATGTAGCGGCCCTTGGAAGCCGACGGCTTCGCGCGAACGATCTCGTCCACGAGCGCGGCGTAGTTCTCGGTCAGCGCGCGCTCGTCGAAGCTCTTCTTGCCGATCGCCACGTGGACGTTCGCGCCGCGGTCGGTGCGGTACTCGAGCTTGCCGGCCTTCGCGTCGGAGACGGCCTTCGCGACGTCCATCGTCACCGTTCCCGTCTTGGGGTTCGGCATCAGGCCGCGCGGGCCGAGGATGCGGCCGAGCCGGCCGACCGTGCCCATCTGGTCGGGAGTGGCGATGGCGACGTCGAAGTCGGTGAAGCCTTCCTCGATCTGCTTGGCGAGGTCGGCGGAGCCGACGACGTCGGCACCGGCCTCCTGCGCCTCGCGCGCCTTGTCGCCCTCGGCGAAGACCGCGACGCGCGACTCGCGACCGGTGCCGTGCGGAAGCATGAGCGTTCCGCGGAGCTGCTCGTCGGCGTGCCGGACGTTCAGGCCGAGCCGGAAATGGACCTCGACGGTCTCGTCGAACTTTGCGGTCTCCATCTCCTTGAGCAGGCGGATGGCGACGACCGGCGAGTACTCCGTCTCGCGGTCGAACGTCGCGCGCGCCTGCCTGTATGCCTTGCCATGCTGCGTCACGGGAGCACGTCCGTCTCCACGCCCATCGAGCGCGCGGTGCCGGCGACGACGCGCATCGCCTGCTCCACCGTGCGGGCGTTCAGATCCTCGAGCTTGATCTCGGCGATCGAGCGCACCTGCGCGTTCGTCAGCCGGCCGACCTTCTCGCGGTTCGGCTCGGGCGAGCCTTTCTCGAGGTTCAGCGCCTCCTTGATCAGCACGGCCGCCGGTGGCGTCTTCGTGATGAACGTGAAGGAGCGATCCTCGTAGACCGTGATCTCGACGGGCGTGATGCGGCCGTTCGCCTGCGCAGTCTGCGCGTTGAAGGTCTTGCAGAACTCCATGATGTTCACGCCGTGCTGTCCCAGTGCAGGGCCGACCGGCGGGGCCGGATTCGCCTGGCCGCCGGGGATCTGCAGCTTGATGAGTGTCAGGACTTTCTTGGCCATGCTTAATCCAGTTTCTTCACTTGATCGAACCCGAGCTCCACCGGGACCTGGCGCTCGAAGATGTCCACCAGCACCTTCAGCTTCTGCTGGTCGGGATTGACGTCGACGATCTCGCCGTCGAAGTCGGAGAGCGGGCCGGAGGTTACCTTCACCGACTCGCCGAGCGAGAACTCGACGGTCGTGCGCGCGCGTGCGTCGGCGCCCGTGCCCGTGTGGAGGATCCGGTCTACCTCGGGCTGCGCGAGCGGGACGGGCTTCGCGCCCGAGCCGACGAATCCGGTCACGCCCGGCGTGTTCTTGACGAGCGACCAGACGTCGTCGTTCAGATCCATGTTGACGAGGACGTAGCCCGGCCAGACGCGCTTCTCGGTCTGGACCTTCTGGCCGTCCTTCGTCTCGATCACCTGCTCGGTCGGCACGACGACCCGGCGGAATTTCGGCGCCTGGTTCATCGACATGATCCGGTGCTCGAGGTTCTGCTTGACCTTGTTCTCATGCCCGGAGTAGGTGTTGATCACGTACCAGCGGAACATTGGCTAGGACGACCCTTCCGTCATTGGCCGAGGAAGACGTTCTGGACGAGGTGCTTGAAGACGTAGTCGGCCGCGAAGAGATAGACGCCGACGATCACGCAGGCGATCAGCACGACGGTCGTCGCCTGGATCACCTGGGACTGCCCCGGCCAGTCGACCTTCTTGAGCTCCGCCCAGGACTCTGCGACGAATCGACCGCGCGGCGCGGCGTGGCGCTGCCCGCCCTGGCTCTTGACAGGCGCCTGGCCCGGGCGGACCGCCTGCTGACGCGCGCGGGCGCGCTGGACGGCCTTGGACTGGTCGCCGGCGGCCGCGCGTCGCTCGCGGCGCTGCTGTCGGGTCGGCTTCGCCACTAACGCGTCTCTCGGTGCGGCGTGTGCTGTCCGCACCAGCGGCAGTACTTGCGCAGCTCGACGCGGTCCGGCGAGTTCCGCTTGGACTTGTTCGTCTGATAGTTACGCCGCTTGCACTCGGTGCAGGCGAGCGTGATTGCGACTCTGACTCCAGTTGCCATCTCTTCTCTCCGTAAGGAACTCAGCCGCGCGGGAGCGACGCTCGAAGGCGCGGACTCGGGATTGTAGCGAGGACCGGCGGTGTTCGCCGGACACGCCCTGCGCTAAAATGCGGCCCGCGTGGCGGCGTAGCTCAGTTGGTTAGAGCAGCGGAATCATAATCCGCGTGTCGTAGGTTCGAGTCCTACCGCCGCTACTCCATCAACCCCGCCCGCCCGACGTAGGAGACGACCATGTGCCGGAACATCCAGACGCTCTACAACTTCGAGCCTCCTGCCACGCGTGACGAGGTCGAGGCGGCCTCGCTCCAGTTCGTCCGCAAGATCAGCGGCTTCACGAAGCCGTCGCAGGCGAACGAGGAAGCGTTCGCGCACGCTGTGGACGAGGTCACCGCCGCCTCGCAGCGGTTGCTCGACGCACTCGTGACGAACGCGGCGCCCAAGGACCGCGAGGTCGAGCGCGAGCGCGCGAAGGCGCGCGCCGCGAAGCGCTTCGCAACCGCCTAGAGGCGCCGCTGATCGCTCTGACGGCAGGTCTGGCAGTCGCCGCCACCGTCGTAACGACAGCGACTGCCTCTCATGCGACCATGGCGGCCTGCCGCGCTCCGCAGCTGAAGATCGCGAACGCAGACGTGGTAGGTCTGGGGACGGGAATGGCAGGGCGCGTCTTACGGCTCACGAACGTCGGTGGGCGGTCTTGTGCGCTTGCGCGTCGGCCTCGATTCGCGTTGGTCGACAAGCGTGGTGCCCTGCCTTACGTCACTCGCTACAACGAGCGCTGCGTGTGGCTGTGCCGCCCGCAGGACAAGCGGGTGCGTCAATCACTCATCATCGTCGTCGAGCCACGAATGTCGGTCTACCTGGGGTTCGACCAGTACCGATGCGACCTAGGAGCAAAGAGGTACGCCGTGTCGGCCCGGGTCGTCGTCGCGCCGCCTGCGTCGGCGTCCGCGATTCTCATCAGGATTCCGACGGAGCCGGTCTTTGCGTATTGCGG
>JAWVDL010000191.1:0-3644 GCA_033857355.1 Gaiellaceae bacterium
CGAAGACCCGACCGTTCAGCCGGACGGAATTGCCCCCTGCGCCCAGCGGCAGCCAGTAGAGGTCGATGCGACTCCTAGTGGCTGCCGACACCGTGAAGCTCCTTACGCTCTACTGATCCGTCCGCGGAGGGGAAGGGAGAACTTCTTTCCGCTCGGTCGCGGATCCCCAGCAGCATCTTCCGGCTCATCACGAAGCTCGCGGCCTGGGTCGGCTCGACGACAAACCGAGCCCACCAGCGCTTGTAGCCGTAGCGCTCGCGCGAAATGAGTCGCGTCGTGCCGTCGGATTGCTCGGAGAGGATGAATGCCCAGGTGGACTCGAACGGGGGCCGTCGCGCAATCGGCAGGCTTCCCTGGAGGACGAGCGCCCGGCCGGGCTCGACGATCACGGCCTTCAGCCCAACCGTCGCTGCGAGGTGCACCTCGTCCCCAACCTCGAGCTGTTGCCAGTCGGGGACGACGCGATCTGCGCTGTGGATGTCGAACCCAAGAAGATTCTCCAAACGGTCGTAGCTGTAGAAGCCCCCGCGCCCCTGACCGAGCTGGACGATCCAAGGCCAGACGGCGTTCGGGCTCCGCCGAATGGTGATCGCCCGCGTCGCCGTTACATCCGCATCGACGATCAGGTCGTCGCCCGGCTGCGCGTCGGCGATCTCTGCATCGGTGGCACCCCAGCGAAGGAGACGCGCCCGCCCGGCGCGCGCCAAGGTCGCGCTGACGCCGGCGGCAGCGACGATCGCGGCCGCGTAGATCTTGTTCTGTCGCGACTCGGCGGTCATCACGTTCCTTTCTCGCCGCCGCCCGGGTGTTCGGCCTCTGCCTCCATCCGGAGCAGTCGGGTGTAGTAATCGGGGATCTCGTTCAGGTGCGCGAGAGCGATCTTCGCGGTCACCACGGGGTCGTCGTCGGTCACGTTCGTGACGGGATCGCGGAGCCCGTGCTCCAGCTCGACGTTCATCCCCATGCGGAACTGCTCGACGTCGAAGGGCGCTGAATCCCAGTCGATGCCGATCTCTTCGCCGACCCGGCGTGCATCGTCCGCGGTGACGGGGTCATGTCCAGACATTTCTCCCTCTCTGCGTGGCCGTTGGAACGCTCACCTCACCACGTCTTCGCGATGTGCTGAGCGCTTGGAGCTGCAATCCGAATACGGGCATCGACGGCGACGCAGCCGTCGGGTAGGACGAGTACGGGGTTGAGGTCGAGCTCCGCTACGGCGGGATGTTCGTCGACGAGGAGCGAGATCCTGAGTAGGAGCTGTTCCAGCGCGTCGGCGTCAGCGGCCGGCGCGCCTCGGAAGCCCGCGACGAGGGCTCCCGCCTTGCCGCTGTGGACGAGCTCGCGGGCGTCGACGTCGGTGAGCGGCGTCAGCCGGAATGTTGCGCCGCCGATCAGCTCGGCCATCGTGCCGCCCGGACCGAGCGCGACGAGAGGACCGAACAGCGGATCCTGGACGGCGCCTACGAGCAGCTCGACTCCACCCTGGACGAGAGGCTGAACGATCACGGGCGTGCCGATCCGTTCGACGGCCTCCCGAACCGCAGCCGCATCGCGGAGGTCGAGCGCGACTCCTCCGGTCTCGGTCTTGTGTGCGCCTGCAGCCGCCGTCTTGACGACGACGGGAAAGCCGAGCTCTTCGGCGGCCGCGACGGCGTCGTTCGCCGAACCGGCAGGTCGCTCGGGGACGAGCGGCACACCGTATGCGGCGAGCAGCCGGCGGGTGTCTTCAGTGTCGAGCCATCGCTCGTCGCCGCCGACGACCAGCTCGGCCTCGGTGCGGTCGATTCCGGCGAGGTCAGGTGTCGTTCCCTGCGGCTGTCGCAGCCAGTCGGCGCGTGACGCCGCACGCCCCAGAGCGCGCGCCGCGGACTCGGGATACGCAAACGAGCTCACGCCTGCGGAGGTGAGAACTTCCGGCGTGCCGCCTGCGCTGATCAGCGAGGCCAGCACCGGTTTGGAGAGGTCTCCGAGGCCATCTAGAGCCCGTGCGATCGCGGCGGCGACTTCCTCGACACCGGCGACGACCGGCGGAACGAAGAGCACGATCAGCGCGTCTACGCCAGGATCGGCGAGCAGCACCGGGACCGTGCGCTCGTACGTAACGCCCGTGGCGGAGCCGAGCATGTCCACGGGATTCGACACCGCCGCTTCGGCCGGAAGCACGGCTTGCAGGGCCGTCTGCGTCTCGTCCGAGAGCGTGGCGAGCTCGAGCCCAGCTGCCTCGCAGGCGTCGGCACAGAGGATCCCGAGCCCGCCGGCATTCGTGAGCACGGCGACGCGACGGCCCCGCGGCAGCGGCTGCTGCGCGAGCAGCGACGTGACGTCCAGTAGCTCGTCGAGCGTGTCGACCCGCAGGACTCCGGCCTGGTGGAAGAGCGCGTCTGTCGCGGCGTCCGATCCCGCGAGAGCGGCCGTATGCGAGCTCGCCGCGCGCGCCCCCGACGCGGTGCGTCCGGCCTTCATCGCGACGATCGGCTTCGTGCGCGCCACGCGGCGCGCGAGCCACCCGAACTTACGCGGATTCCCGAACGACTCGAGGTAGAGGACGATCACGTCGGTTGCCGGGTCGTCCTCCCAGTACTCGATCAGGTCGTTGGAGGAGACGTCCGCCTTGTTCCCGATCGAGACGAACGACGAGAGCCCGAGCTGCCGCTCTTCGGCACGTTCGAGCACCGCGAGGCCGAGAGCGCCGCTCTGGGAGGAGAAAGCGACATTCCCAGGCGGGAGTGCGCGCGGCCCGAAGGTCGCGTTGAGCTGGGGCGCGGCCACGGCGATCCCCAGGCAGTTGGGGCCGATCAGGCGCGCTCCGTGCGTCCGTACGAGCTCGAGCAGACGCTCCTGCCGCTCCGCGCCCTCATGGCCTGTTTCCGCGAAGCCCGCGGAGATGACGCAGAGTGCACGGACGCCGGCCCGGAGAGCCTCGTCGGCAGCCTCGAGGACGTGCCGGCCGGGCAAGCAGATCACTGCAAGATCGATCGGCTCGGGAATCGCCGCGACGGCGGAATAGGCTCGCACGCTGGCAACCGGCTCTTCGGTGCGGTTGACGGGGTAGGCCGCGCCCGCGAACTCCGCGCGAAGAATGTTCCGGTACAGCTCGCCCCCGATCGAGCCCGGTCGTGGAGAAGCGCCGACTACGGCCACAGACAGGGGTGCGAAGAACGGTCGCAGCGACGCCGCAACCGCGACGTGGTCGCGATGGTCGACGCGTTCCTCGAGCGCGACAGTTGGTGCGAGCGTCAGGCGCACCTCGGCGACGCCGCCGTCCAGGGAACGGGCCGTGACGAAGCCTGCGTCCGCGAACACACCCAGCATGGGGACATTCGACGCGAGGACCTCGGCGAGAAAGACCTTCACTCCGGCCGCGCCTGCGAGCTGCGCGAGGCGCTCGAGCAACCGTGTACCGATCCCGCGGCGCTGGAAGCCGTCGGCGACTGCGAACGCGACCTCTGCGGTTCGTGCATCCCGCAATCGCACATAGCTTCCGAGCGCGACGATGTCGCCTTCGTGCGTTCCGATGAGCGCTCCGCGCTCGACCCAGTCGGGATCGACCATGGGCGCGACCGTTCGGTCGTCGATCAACGGCTGACCGTGAAAGCGGGAGTAGCGGCTCTCGTCCGAGAGGGAATGGAAGAAGGCGACGAGCG
>JAWVDL010000192.1:0-3115 GCA_033857355.1 Gaiellaceae bacterium
CGTGGACTGGATCCCCGCCAGGAGCCCGTACAGGCTCGGGCGGGCGACGATTCCCTGGGCCGACTGAGAGGGGCCGGTGACGGAGGTCTCGAGGTCGTAGAGCTCGAGCTGGGCGGTCTTGCCGATCACCTCCGCGGCCTGAGCGGCGTTCTTCACGCCCGGCAGCTCGATCACGATCTGATTCGAGCCCTGCTTGCGGATCTCGGGCTCGGAGACGCCGAGCTTGTCCACGCGGTTGCGCATGATCTCGATCGACCGGTCGAGGTCGGACTTCGTCAGCGGATGATTCGGAGGCGCCACCGCCTTGAGGACGACCTCCAGGCCGCCCTGCAGGTCGAGCCCCTGCTTCACCGGCTTGTGAAACGGGGAGCTCGGGACGACGAGCAGGCCGACGCCCGCCAGAGCGGCGACGATCAGCGCGACGAGAAGTAGGTGCTTACGCGTTTCGGACATGGCGCTCGGACGACGGAAAGGTTAGCTGGGCGTGGGCTCGGCCGAGGTTGCCGCGGGCTCCTCCGCGTCCTCTTCCTCGTCCGGCTCGTCCTCGTCGACGTCTGGGTCGATCCGCGCCGCGACCGCCCGGGTGGCGACGCGGACGACCGTGCCCGGTGCGATCTCGACCTCGAGCTCGTCGTCGCCGATCGAGGTCACGTAGCCGTACATGCCGCCCGCCGTGACGATCTCGTCGCCGACGTCGATCGAGTCCTGCATCTCCATCTTGGCGCGCGTCGCCCGCCGCTGCGGGAGCAGCACGAAGAGGTAGAGGAACACGAAGCCGAGCCCGATCAGGATCAGTGCGGGGATGCGGCCTCCTCCTCTGCGCCCGCCGCGAGCCGGGCGAGCGCGTCTGCGCGGTAGCGGTCGAGCTCGCCACGCTCGATCGCCGCGCGGGCGCCTGCCGTGAGCTCGAGCACGAAGTGCAGGTTATGCAAGGTCAGCAGGCGGTGCCCGAGGATCTCCTGCTGGTTGACGAGGTGACGGAGGTAGGCCCGCGTGAAGCGCCGGCAGGCGGGACAGGCACAGTCCGTGTCCAGCGGGCGCGCGTCCGTCGCGAACCTGGCGTTTCGGAGGTTGAGCCGCCCGTGCCAGGTAAGAGCCGAGCCCGTTCGGGCCGTGCGCGTCGGGAGCACGCAGTCGAACATGTCGATCCCGCGGGCAATCACCTCGAGGATGCCCTCGGGGTCGCCGATGCCCATGAAGTAGCGCGCCTTGTCCGGCGGGAGGAGCGGCGCCGCCCAGCCGGTCGTCTCGAACATCGCCTCCCTGGACTCGCCGATCGCCAGTCCGCCCAGCGCGTAGCCGTCGAAGTCGAGCTGCGTGATCTCCTCGATCGAGCGGCGACGCAGCTCCTCGTCCGTCCCGCCCTGTGCGATCCCGAAGAGAAGCTGGCCCTCGGGGCGTTCCGCCTGGCGCTGGCGGGCGGCCCAGAGCGTCGTGCGGCGAACCGCCTCCTCGAGCTCGGCCCTGGCGACGCTCTCGGGCGGGCAGATGTCGAGGCACATCGCCACGTCCGAGCCGAGGTTGGCCTGGATCCCGGCGACGAGCTCGGGCGTGAAGCGCGCCTCGCCGCCGTCGTAGACCGACCGGAACGTCACGCCGTCGTCGTCCACCGCCAGCAGGGTGTCCCTCAGCGAGAAGACCTGGAAGCCGCCCGAGTCGGTAAGGATCGGCCCGTCCCAGCCGCAGAAGGCGTGCAGGCCGCCGAGCTCGGCGATCACGCCGTCTCCCGGGCGGAAGTGCAGGTGGTACGCGTTGCCGAGGATCATCGGCGCGCCGAGGGCTGCGAGCTCGTCCGGGTCGACGCTCTTGACGGTGCCCTTCGTGCCGACGGGCATGAACGCGGGTGTCGGGACGTCGCCATGCGCAGTGCGCAGAATCCCGGCCCGCGCGGGCCCGTCCGTGGCCTTGACGCTGAACGTGTTCACTTCGGCCTAGCCTCGCAGAACCCGTGCCAGGCACCCGACGCGTCCGAAATCACCACGCTCTCCGCGGCCATGCCACGTGCCTGGCACGGGACAGTTGGGACATGGCTAAAGCACGAGCATCGCGTCGCCGAACGAGTAAAAGCGGTAGCGCTCGCGGATCGCCTCGGCGTACAGCTCGCGCGTCTCCTCCACGCCGACGAACGCCATGACGAGAGCGAGCAGAGTCGACCGCGGGAGATGGAAGTTCGTGAGGAGCGCGTCGACCCGCTGGAAGTCGAACGGCGGACGCACGAAGAGCGACGTCCGGCCGCTGAGCGGCGCCCCGCGCGCGAGCGTCTCGAGCACGCGCACGCTCGTCGTCCCGACCGCGAGCACGCGCTCCGCCGCACGGATCCGCTCCCACGCCGCAGTCGTCACCTCGTACCGCTCGCCGTGGAGAACGTGATCGTCGAGCTCGTCGACCGAGAGGGGCCGGAACGTGTCGAGACCGACATGGAGGGTCACCCGCTCGACCTCCAGTTGCGCGAGCAGCTCCGGCGTGAAATGGAGCCCCGCCGTGGGCGCCGCGGCCGATCCCGCCTCCCGCGCGTAGACGGTCTGGTAGCGCGCCGCGTCCTCGAGCGGCTCCGCGATGTAGGGCGGCAGCGGCGTCTCGCCCGCCGGCTCTCCGTCCAGCCGCACGCGCCAACGTCCCTCGCCAAGATGCTCGAGCAGCTCGACCGGGCCATAGCGGCGGCCGGCCCGGAGCCGACGAGTCGGTCGCGCGAGCGCCTCCCAAGTCCCGGCGTCGTCCAGCCGCTCGACGAGCAGAACCTCGCCCCGCGGCTGCTCGATCGGGATCCGCGCCGGCACGACTCGCGTGTCGTTCACGACGGCCAGCTCGCCACGCCGAAGCTCGTCCGGCAACTCCGAGAAGACGCGATGCCGCACGGCACCCGACTCGCGCTCGTAGACCAGGAGCCGCGACTCGTCGCGCCGCTCGAGCGGTCGTTGCGCGATCAGCTCCGGCGGCAGGGCATACACGAGCTCGTGAGCCTTCATCCGACGCCAACGCTACCCTTGCATCGCATGGACGAAGACGCCATCGGGCGCGCCAAGGACCGCCTCCAGGCCGCCGCCGAAGGCCGCACAGATCCGGCCGAGGTCGAGGCCGCGCTCGAGCGCGCGCGGGAGGGCGTCGAGGCGCTCGC
>JAWVDL010000193.1:0-9914 GCA_033857355.1 Gaiellaceae bacterium
ATGACCACGCAGGCGGCGCCGGCGTAGAGGTCCCGCAGCTCGGTGGGGCCGACGACTCGTGCCCGAGCGTTCGGCGGCAGCTCGATCCCTTCGAGGTTGCGTGGGTAGACGGCCAGCTCGGCGCGCAGGCCGAGTGCTCGCACGGCTTCGACGAACGTTGCGAAGTCACGCGAGAGATCCTTGCCGACCGTGAGCACGTAGGGCTCGCTTTTCGGCATCGCCCGCGGCGCGAAGAAGCGCTCGTCGATCCCGAGCAGCGCCGTGTGGACTCGCGCCGGATCGAGCCCCGTCTGCGCGAGCAGCTGCTCGCGCTGCGACTCGCCGAGGCAGACGACCGCCGCGGCCGAGCGCAGCGACTCGGCCAGAAGCCGTCGCCGGGCGCGGCTGCTCCGCTCGTAGATCATGCTGAGCCCGTAGTTGACGACGACGACGGACAGCCGGCGCCTCGGCCGGGCGGCGAGCGGCAGCAGGTTGGCAAGCGGGGTGAAGGCGACGTCGACGCCTCGGAGCTCCCACGGCAGCGTCAGCTCTCGCAGGTTCCACGTCAGCCGGTGCGCGAGCCCGGAGTGGGGCGTCCGAGTCAGTCGCGGCTCGTGAATCGTCGCATCGATGCCGAGCTCGGCGAGATGGTTTTGCCCGAGGAGCGTCGAGTCCGGCGCGTCACCGCGTGCGACGTCCGCGACGAGCTCGCGGCGCGAGTTTGGGTAGACGAAAGCGACACGGGGGAGCGACACGGCCGCGGTCAGTATCGTTTCTGCCGTGGGCCCGGTCATCAGTCCACCCGAGAAGCCGCGGCTGCGCGGGGTGCTGCACCAGTACGCGTTCTTCGTCGCGCTGGCGGTGGGCGTACTGCTCGTCCTCGAGACGCCGGGCACGCGGGCGCGGTTCGCCGCCGCGATCTTTGCGGGAAGCGTCGCCACGATGTTCGGCGCGAGCGCCCTCTATCACCGCGTTACCTGGTCGCCGCGCTGGCGCCCGTGGCTGCGCCGCCTCGACCACGCGATGATTTATCTGCTGATCGCGGGGACGTACACGCCGTTCGCCCTGCTCGTCCTCTCGGGGGCCTGGTCGACGACCGTGCTGTCGATCGTGTGGGCCGGGGCGGTGCTCGCGATGCTGCTGCGGATCGCGTGGGTCGAAGCGCCGAAATGGCTCTCGGTCTTCTTCGCCATGGCCCTCGGCTGGGTCGGGGTCGCCGCGCTGCCGCAGCTGATGAAGGTGGGCGCTGGCGGAGGCCTGTTGCTGATCGCGGGCGGGGTGCTCTACATGGTCGGCGCGGTCGTGTACGCGATCCAGCGTCCCGACCCGGCACCGGCGACGTTCGGCTACCACGAGATCTTCCATGTGCTCGTCGCCGGTGCGGTGGTGTGCCAGTACTGCGCGATCGCCTTCTTCGTGCTCCCGCACTGACGATCAGTCGTGCCGTTCGCGGCGCCTGCGCAGCCAGGCGAGCACTGCGACGCCAATGAGTCCGACGACGACGCCGAGGAGGGCGCCCACGAGGACGTCTGACGGGTAATGCACGCCGACATACACCCGCGAATAGCCGATCGCAGAGGCGAGGAGTAGGAAGAACGCGGTCCCGCGCCGCCACACGTAAGCGAGCAGCGTCGCGCCCGCGAACGCCGTGGCCGCGTGCCCGGCAGGGAACGAGCTCGAATGAACGACGTAGAGCGGATGGATCTCCGGATGGGCGACGAAGGGACGGGTCCGGCTCGTCAGATCCTTCAACCCGAACGACGCTGCGTCGGCGGCAAACGTCGTCGAGCCCGCGAGGATCGCGAGGCCGAGCGACGCCAGGATGCCGCGACGCGTCGCAAGGCCCAGCGCGAACGCGAGGGCGATCCAGACCGCGCCGAGCATCTCGATCCTGCCAAGCCCGATGAAGATCCAGTTGAGACTCGACACGCGGTGTGTCGTCACCCACACCGCGATCTGGCCGTCGAGCGACCCGAGCAGCACGGCCGCCTACGTGCTCCCGCCGGTCGAGACGTCCCGGAGTCTGGCGTCGACCAGGCAGAAGACGCCGTACGAGACGAGCCCAGCGGCCGTCAAGCCGAGCAGCCACGGGCCGTACGAGGCGTTCGCGAGCTTCTGGAGGGCGCCATCCAGACCGATCGCGTCCTTGGGGTTGTAGTCGACGGCAGCCTTGATCACGAACACGCCGATCAACGTGAAGACGACGGCGCGCGCGATGTGCCCCGCGACGCCGGCACGACGCCCCCACACGCGAGCGGTGTGACCGAGGCCGCCCATGCGCCACTTGTCCTCGAACCTGCACGCGGCTCCGCTGTAGAAGTTCCAGAGGCCGGCTCCGACGAGGCCGAGCCCCACGAGGCCGACGATCCAGCGACCGGCAGGCCACGAAAGCACCGCTGCAGTCGTCTTGTGCGCCTTGGCGGTCTGCGATTGGCTTCCGCCGGATCCGACGAGGATCTTGATCGCCGAGAACGTGAGCCCGGAGTAGATCAGGCCGCGGCCGACGTAACCCGCCCGCTTTCCCCACTTCTTCGCCGCGCCTTTGGCCTCGCCGTCGGACGGGCTCTCGTCCTCCGCGAATGCCTGGACGAAGCGCCAAAGCGCATAGGCGGCGAGGCCGATCGCGAGCAGGACGAGGACGATCTTTCCGAACCCGCTCTGCGCAAGCGTGGCCAGGGCGCCCTGTCGGCTGGTCGCCTTGCCCCCGCCACCGACGGCGAGCTTCAGCGCGAGAGCGCCGACCAGGCCATAGGAGATGCCTTTGGCCACGAGCCCGGCTCGCGCGAGCACCGCATACCAGCCGGTGCCGCCGCGCGCGCGGGCCTTCGCCTCCTGCGCCGGGTGCTGCACAGCCTGCTCGGCCTTTCCGGCGATCACGTCCGGTCGTGTCATACGAAGCGGGCTACCCGCCTCTGGCGTGCGGAAACGCCGGGATCGCTCGGCTAGACGGCTATTCTCCTTTCGCCTGGCCCCCATCGACTAGCGGCCTAGGTCCCCACCCTTTCAAGGTGGTAACACGGGTTCGAATCCCGTTGGGGGTACTTCCCAGGGCGGTTAGCTCAGCTGGGAGAGCACCTGCCTTACACGCAGGGGGTCGCAGGTTCGAGCCCTGCACCGCCCACTCGACGGCTCAGCGGCCGGAGCGCTCGAGGCGGCGTTTCGAGAGCGTGTCGAGCGTGACGGCGGCCAGCAGGATCACCGCGGTGACCACGTCCTTCACGGCGTCGCTGTAGCCGACGAGATCGATGCCGTTCTGGATCGTCTGCGTGACGAGCGCGCCGAGCAGCGCCGCCTTCACGAAGCCGCGGCCTCCAAAGAGACTCGTACCGCCGATCACCGCCGCGGAGATCGCGTCCAGGAGGATGGTGCCCGAGCCGGCGGTGAGGTCGACCGACTGCAGCCGTGCCGCGGCGATGATCCCACCGACCGCTGCCATGGCGCCCGAGATCGTGAACACCGCGACCCGGATGAACCTGACGTTGATCCCGGCACGCCGCGCCGCTTCCGCGTTGCCGCCGACCGCATAGACGTGGCGCCCGAACGTGGTCCGCTGCGCGATGAACGTCCAGAAGACGAGCAGGACGATGATGAGGACGCCCGCGAAGGGCACGCCGCGTGCGTGGTTGCAGATCGCGGCGACGACCCAGGCCGTCGCGGAGAGGAACACGACGCGCAGCGCGATCAGCCACAGGTTGCCCCCTCGCAACCCGGCTCGTCTCCGCGAGACGTAGCCGCCGACCGCGATCGCCAGGTAGCCCACCGTGACCGCGGCGGCGCCCGCCCAGCCGACCCACTTCGGGAAGAAGTAGTTCGCGACGTCGTTGATCTTCTGTTCCTGGATGCCGATCACGCCCTGCGTTCCGAGCGCCTGGATGATCAGTCCGTTCCAGGCGAGCAGCCCGGCGAGCGTGACGACGAACGACGGTACGCCGAGGAAGGCGACGATCGACCCCTGCAACGCGCCGATCACGGCTCCGAGGAGGATCGCCCCGCCGATCGCGACGTACCACGGGTACGCGTGAGTCGAGCCGGAGAGCTGAAGCTCCGCGACGACGACGGCGCAGAGACCGCTGAGGTACCCGATCGAAAGGTCGATCTCCCCGATCAGGAGCACGAACACCACGCCCATCGCCATCACCGTGACCTGGGACATCTGCGGGATCAGGTTGTCGAAGTTGACCGCGGTGAAGAACACGTTCGTCTTCGCGGTGAAGAAGATCGTGATCAGGATCATCCCGACGATCACCGGCAGCGAGCCGACGTCGCCGGCCTTCAGTCGGTCGAGGCGCCGGCGGACGGCTGCGCCGATGCTCTCGTCTTCGGTCTCGGCCGCGATCTTGACTTCGAGCGGCGCGGCGTCGCTCATTCGGCCGCCGCTGCCTTCTCCGGCGCACCGAACGTGATCGCTCCGACGATCTCCTGTTGCGTCGTCTCGGCGCGTTCGTAGACCCCGACCACTCGCCCGAGGCGCAGGACGCTGATGCGGCTGGCGACCTCGAAGACGTCGTGGAGATTGTGCGAGACGAGCACGACCGCGAGCCCCTGTGAGGCGAGCCGCTTGACGAGATCGAGCACCTGCCGCGTCTGGGCCACCCCGAGAGCTGCGGTCGGCTCGTCGAGGATCACCACGCGTGAGTTCCAGAGCACCGCACGCGCGACCGCGATCGACTGCCGCTGGCCGCCGGAGAGGGTCGCGACCGGGTGTCGAACCGAGCTGATCGTCGTTACCGAGAGCGACCTCAGGGTGTCCGCGGTCCGCTGCTCCATCGGCGCCTCACGCAGGCGATTCAAGAAGTCGCGGATCTCGCGCCCGAGGAACATGTTCTGGACGACGTCGAGGTTGTCGCACAGCGCCAGGTCCTGGTAGACGACCTCGATCCCGAGCTTCGCGGCGTCCTTCGGCCCGTGGATCGTCACGGGCTCGCCGTCGAAGAGCACCTCGCCCGAGTCGATCGGATAGATGCCCGCGACGCACTTGATCAGCGTCGACTTGCCGGCGCCGTTGTCGCCGACCAGCGCCATCACCTCGCCGTCGCGCACCTCGAAATCCACGTCCGACAGCGCTTGCACCGACCCGAAGGCCTTCGAGAGGCCGCGCAGCTCGAGCGTGGGTGTCGTCGTCGCCACCAGCGTCAGCGTAAATCAGAAAGAGACGGGAGGGGCGGTCGACCCGCCCCTCCCGCTGTAGCTCCTACTTGCAGTACTGCGCGTACTCCCCGGTGCAGACGTCGCTCTTCTTGAGGAACCCATCCGTGAAGACCTTCTTGTAGTTGGCCTTGGTGAGCCAGATCGGCTTCAAGAGGATCGAGGGCGTGCCGCTGACCTTTCCGTTGGTCTTGACGGGCTTGCCCTTGATGATGTTGATCGCAACCTGTGCGGCTGCGTTCGCCTGCGGCTTGATCGCCTTGTAGACGGTACCGCTCTGCCAGCCGGCCAGGATGAACTGGACGCCGGTCGGCGTCGCGTCCTGACCCGTGAGCGGGATCGGCTTCAACGCGTGCGCCTTGAGCGACGCGATGACTGCGCCGGCGAGGCCGTCGTTCGCCGCCAGAACGCCCTGGATCTTGTTGCTGTTGCGGGCGAGCATCTGGTCGAAGATCGTGCGGCCCTTGACGGGATCCCAGTCGGTCCACTGGTCGCCGGCAGTCGCCTTCTTCAGCGCACCGCTCTTGTAGAGCGGGTTCAGCACCGAGTCGTAGCCCTGCTTGAACAGGTGGCCGTTGTTGTCGGTGATGCCGCCGTTCAGCTCGGCGATCACGGGCTTCGAGCTGTAGGTGCCCTTCGCCTTGAGGGCGGCGATCAGGCCGTTGGCCTGCAACTTGCCGACACCCACGTTGTCGAACGAGACGTAGTAGGACACCTTGCTCTTCGGCACGAGACGGTCGTAGTCGATGACCTTCGCGCCGCGCGAGACGGCCTCGGCCGTGATCGCGAGTCCTGCGGCTGTCGTGAAGGGGTCGAGCAGGATGACCTTCGCGCCCTTGGCGAGGCAGCCCTCCGCCTGGGACTTCTGGCGGGACGAGCTCCCCTGGGCGTTCAGCACCTGCGCCGACACGTGGCCGGCCTTGAAAGCGGCCTTCAGGTACGGAGCGTCGAAGAGCGTGTAGCGCGTCGACGACTTCGTGTCGGGCAGCAAGGCGCACGCCTGGAGCTTGGCGCTGCTGCGGTTGGGTCGTGCAGACGCCATGCTGGCGGTGAGCGCCACCGTGACGACCGCGAGCACGAGGAACAGCGCTCCGGCCTTACGGGGGGTAAATCGCATGCGAGCCTCCTGTTGTTTGGGCAACGCTCCACCAGCGAGGTCCGCGGGGAGTGGCCGAAAATACTACTCCACTAGTGCTTTAGTTCAAAGCTCGCGAAATCGGGGAGTAGACTCACCGCGATGCAGTTCCACCTCGACCAACGCTCGGGGCTACCGATGTACCTCCAGATCGTGCAGCAGGTGAAGGAGGCGCTTCGCCTGGGCCTGCTCGACGTCGGCGACCAGCTTCCGACTGTGCGCGAGGTCGTCGCAGAGCTCGCGATCAATCCGAACACCGTTGCGAAGGCGTACCGCGAGCTCGAGCGCGAGGGTCTCGTAGACGCTCGCCAGGGCCGGGGGACGTTCGTCTCGAGCACGTTGATCGCTTCCTCGCTCGAGCATCGCGAGTCGCTGGGACGCGCGCTGCTGGCCTGGCTCGCGGAAGCGCAACGCGCAGGGCTCGACGAAGAGAGCATCCGCGCGCTCGTCTCGAGGACACTCCGGGAGGCACTCGACCGCCGCGCCGCATGAGCGCACTGCTCGATACCTCCGCGCTGGGCAAGCGATACCGGCGTACCTGGGCGCTCCGCGATTGCACGCTGACGATTCCCGAACCGTCGATCGTCGGCATCGCCGGACCGAACGGCGCGGGCAAGTCGACGCTGCTCGGCCTCGCGGTCGGCCTGCTCGAGCCCTCCGAGGGCTCCGTCACCGTCCGCGGTCGCGACCCGCGTCGCGATTCGGCCGCCCTCGCCGATATCGGCTACGTCGGGCAGGGGGCTCCGCTGTACCGCGGGTTCACCGTCGGGGAGATGCTCGACTTCGCGCGCATCTCGAACCCACGGTGGGATCAGGCGCTCGCGACCGAGTTGCTCTCGCGGTCGTCGCCCGGCACCCAGATCTCCGCCCTCTCCCCGGGCGAGTGCGCACACCTCGCGCTCGCGCTCGCGCTGGGCAAGCGGCCCGCGCTGCTCCTCCTCGACGAGCCGTTCGCGCGGCTCGACCCGCTCGCGAGCCGAGAGCTCCTGCGCCTGCTGATGGAGGGCGCGGCCGAGATCGGTTCGGCCGTGGTCGTGGCGACGCGGGTTCTCACGGACATCGAGCGGGTCTGCGAGCGCGTCGTCCTGCTCGGTGACGGGCACGTCGGTCTCGACGGCACGGTCGAGGAGCTGCTCGCCTCGCATCGACTGCTTACCGGCGCGCGCCGTCCGCTCGGACGGATCCGCGGCGTCGAGGAGATCGTCCGCGAGCGCTCGAGCGGCCGCCAGCTCACCCTCCTCGTCCGGACGAATGGGCCGATCGTCGATCCGACGTGGTCGGTGGAGCAGATCGGGTTGGAAGAGCTGCTGCTCGCGTACATGGCGCCCGAGGAGCTTCCCTCTCCGCAGCCTCCCGAGCCGTCGAGGCTGCGATGGCATGGCTGACCTGGCGCCAGCACCGGCCTCAGCTCCTGGCGACCGCCGGCTTGCTCGTGCTCCTCGCGGTTGCGGCCTTCGTCACTGAGCTGCCGATCCGCGCTGCGTATCACCGTCACGCACTCTCGTCATGCCTGCCGCCGGCGACACGATCCGGCTGCGGGCTGATCGTCAATCACTTCCGGAGCGAGTTCGCCGCGCGCGTCGCGGTGACGCGGTATCTCGCAGTGCTGCCGGCCCTCGCTGGGCTCTTCCTCGGCGCACCTCTGCTCGCGCGAGAGTTCGAATCGGGCACGTTCCGCCTGGCCTGGACCCAGAGCCTCTCGCGGCAGCGTTGGGTGCTGTCGAGGACGATGCTGCTCGCTGTCGCGACCGTCGTCGCAGCCGCGCTGCTGTCCGCGCTGACGATGTGGTGGCGCGCTCCGTTCGACGACGTCGGCGGCCGGATCGGCCCACACGCGTTCGACGTCGAAGGCATCGTCGTCCCCGCGTATGCCTTCTTCGCGTTCGCGAGCGGCGTGCTGGCCGGGACCGTCCTGCGCCGGACGATCCCGGCGATGTCGCTCGCGGTTGGCATCTTCGTCGCGGTGCGGGTCGGCGTCGAGACGCTCTTGCGCCCGCACTACCTGGCGCCTCTCCACCGCACTGTCGACAGCGTCGGGCAGGGCGAACGCGGACGCGACTGGATTCTCGAGAACCGGCTCGTCGACTCGGTCGGGCGCCACATCCCCACGGCGCGCGAGGATCTCGCGATCGTCCACGCGCAGCGCGCCAGGGTCGACCCGCAGGACTACCTCTTGTCGCTCGGCTGGCGTCGCGCGATCGCCTTCCAGCCCAACGACCGCTTCTGGACGTTCCAGGCGATCGAGACGGGCGTCTTCGTCCTGCTCGGCGCGCTGGCGGTCCTGGCGACCGTCGCGCTCGTGCGCAGGACCTCGGCATGAGCGACCGTTTCGACCGTGCCCGCCTTCTGCGCCGGGCCGGGGGCGCCGCCGCGGCTGCCGCGGTGTTCGCCGGAGGAGCGGAGGGGACGCCCGAGAGCTTCCTCCGCAGCCACCCGCGCTGGCGTTTCGTCTTCGTCAACCACGCGACGACGAATCCCTTCTTCGTGCCGACCCGCTATGGGATTCAAGACGCGTGCTCCCTCTTCGGCGTCGACTACGAGTGGACCGGATCGAAACGCAGCGACGTGAGAGAGATGGTGTCCGCGATGCGGCGTGCCGTGCACGGTGGAGCGGACGGAATCGCAGTCTCGATCATCGATCCGGTCGCGTTCAACACGTTGACCGCAACCGCGCTCGCCCGGCATATCCCGGTCGTCTCCTACAACGCCGACGGCGGCCGCGGGAACCTGAGGCAGGCCTATGTCGGCCAGGATCTCTACCAGTCCGGCCTGAAGTTCGGCTCGCGGATCGTGGAGCTCGTCCCGGCGGGCGACGTCTTCCTCTTCATCGCCACGCCCGGTCAGCTGAACATCCAGCCCCGGGTCGACGGGGCGCTCGACGCGGTGCGCGACTCGGGGAAGCCGATTCACGTGCACGTGGTGGCGACGGGCGCAGACGTCGTAGGGGAACGGAAGAAGGTCGAGGCGACGTACCGCGCCCACCGGCACCTGCGGGGCATGTTCGCGGTCGACGGCGGCTCCACTCAGGCGGTTGCCGACGTCATGCGGAGACACGGTCTCCACCGGAAGGGCGTGCACGCCGGAGGCTACGACCTGCTCCCCGGCACGCTCGAATCGGTCGCCGCGGGCCGGCTCGACTTCACGATCGACCAGCAGCCGTACCTCCAGGGCCTGCTGCCGATCCAGCAGCTCTTTCTCTACCGCTACAGCGGCGGTCTCGTGTCTCCGGCCGACACGAACACAGGGTTGAAGTTCGTCACCCGGCGGAACGTTGGCCGGTATCTGACGACTCGCAGCCGGTACGAAGGAAGTTCGGCGGCCCGCGAGTACCCGGTCTCCTCGGGGCGCTGAAGAGCGGGGAGGCTCAGGGGCCAGCTCTTCGCGCGACCCGCCGGGCGCGAAACTCGCCCAGGTCGCCCAGCTCGGAGACGTACACGTGCCGCTGCTCGGCTTCGCGGGGTTCCTGCGTTCCGTCCCTCCCGGCGAGTAGCCGGTCGAGCTTCGCAGAGATCTCGTCGAGCCGCGCAGCGGCCGCGTGCTCGTCGCCGCCGACCCACGTCTGGCCTCTCTCCCTCAAGAGCGATTCGACGGCCGCGCTCAAGGCCTCGATCTGCCGGCGCTGCTCGTCGAGGGCGCCGACGACGTCGCCGCGGCG
>JAWVDL010000194.1:0-4586 GCA_033857355.1 Gaiellaceae bacterium
CCGTCGTTCGTTTGCGGTCGCCGTCACTGCGTAAATAGTCCGTTAAATCTTCGGATCACCCGGTATAGGGACATCCTCTACAGCGTTTTGACCGAACACAGATAGGAAGATGGCGACGAAGGGTTCAATCGAATGACTGCGGCAGAGACGATCGTCACGGAGAAAAGCGAGCGGGAGCGCATCGAGCTCTGGCGTGCCCAGGAGCTCGAGCGGGCCGGCTTCCGCCCGGGCGACGCGGTCGAGCTCGGTGCCCGGTTCGACATCGACCTGCACGAGGCGGTCGGCTTGATTCGCGCCGGCTGCCCGCACGACGTCGCACTGCAAATCTTGCTCTAGCCCACGTCCCGACGCCCGGCGCGGCACAATGCCTCGCGCGTGTCTGCCGTCCTCGCCTCCATTCCGTCGCCGCACTCGAGCGGGATCACCGTCGGGCCGCTGACGATCCACATGTACGGCCTGATGCTCCTCGCGGGCATCCTGGCGTCCATCGGGCTCACCGGACTCCGCTGGACGAACCCGTCCAAGTGGAGCGCGTGGTATCGAGCCCACGGTGGCGACCCGGAGCCGCGCGACTGGGATCTGATCTTCCGCGTCGCCGTCTGGGGCGTCGCCGCGGGAATCGTCGGCGCACGGCTCTACCACGACATCACGAGCTGGAGCGAGGTGCCCGACCCCAAGTGGCGCGGGATCTTCGCGGTGTGGCAGGGAGGCCTCGGTGTCTGGGGCGGGATCGCGCTCGGCACGCTCGTCGGCGCCTGGGTCACGCGCCGCTCCGGCCACTCCGTCCGCGAGTTCATGGACGTCGTCGCGCCGGGACTCCTGCTGGCTCAGGGCATCGGCCGGCTCGGCAACTGGTGGAACCAGGAGCTCTACGGCAAGCCGACCAGTCTTCCGTGGAAGCTCGAGATCGACATCAACCACCAGGCCGGGATCGATCCGGTCTACCAGGGCGCGTCCGGCTACCACCCGACGTTCCTGTACGAGCTGATCTGGGACGTGGCGATGGTCGGCGTGCTGCTCGTGATCGGCCGCCGCTTCCGGATTCGGCCGCCGGCTCTCTTCGCGCTCTACGTCGCGGTTTACTGCTTCGGACGCTTCTTCGAGGAGTTGCTGCGCGTCGATCCCGCGCATCACATTGCCGGCCTCCGGCTGAACGCGTGGATCTCGATCATCTGCTTCGTCGCGTCGGTGGGCTTCTTCGTCTGGTGGCAGTTCTTCCGCCGCGGCCGGGACGACGTACACGGTGCCGCCCCGAGGAAGGGTCCGGCGATGGCCGTGCCCAGGGGCCGCGTCCGTCCCTCCCGTTAGCGTCTCTCCGATGTTGGCCGTGCGAGAGCTCGACCTCGACCTCGACGCGTTCGAGGGCCCCTTCGACCTGCTGCTGACGCTCGTGCTGAAGGAGGAGCTCGATCTCGCCGACGTGGACGTCGCGGGGATCGTGCTGGCCTTCCTCGAGCGCCTCGCAGAACGGGAGGAGCTCGACCTGGACGCCTGCGGCGAGTTCCTCGTGCTCGTCTCGGCGCTGCTCGAGCTGAAGGCGCGCGGGCTCTTCCCCGACGAGGAGGCCGAGCTGGCCGAGCTCGAGCCGGAGGAGGCGGCCGAGGAGCTGGCGCGCAGGCTGGCCGAGTACCGGCGGATGAAGGACGCCGCGGGCTGGCTCGCCGAACGGCTCGAAGCCGAGCGCGACCGGTTCTTCCGGCTCGGCCCTGCGCCTTTGGCGCCGCGCGTGGAGCGCAAGCTCGCGCCACAGGACGCGGCCGGACTCGCGGCTGCGCTACGTGTGCTCGCCGCCGACCCGCCGCAGGTCTCGCTCGCGCACATGGCGTTGCGCTTCCCGCCGGTCTCTCAGTTCCTCGAGCGATTTCGCGCCGTGCTGTCTCGCCGCCGCCGCTTCGACTTCGACTCAGAGGTCGCCGGGCTGCCGCGCGTGGACCAGGCCGTGGCGTTCCTCGCGCTGCTCGAGCTTCGCCGTGCCGGCGAGATCACGATCGACCAGGCCGCTCCCTTCGCACCGATTCGCATCGCCAGGGAGGAAACCGTCTCCGACTCCGAAAGGACCAGCGCGTGGACGCTCCACTCCGCCTGATCTCCTCCAACCCGCTCGACCAGCTCGCCCGGACTCTGGAGGCGCTGCTCGTCATCGCCTCGGCTCCGCTCTCGGTCGAGGAGCTCGCGATCGCAGCCGACGACGGCGAGGAGCGCGTCGAGACTGCGCTCGGGCTGCTCGCGGAGCGCTACCGCGAGGGCCGCAGCGGGATCGTGCTGGAGCGCGTGGCCGGCGGGTTCGCGTTCCGTGCCTCGAGGGATGCGGCGGAGGCGTGCTCGCGCCTGTTCGAGCGGCCCGTGCAGCGGGGACTCTCTCCGGCCGCGCTCGAGACGCTTGCGATCGTCGCGTACCTCGGGCCGTGCTCCCGACCGGAGATCGCGCGCATCCGCGGCGTCGCCGCCGACTCGGCGGTCGCCGGGCTCGTCGAGCGCGGCCTGATCGCCGAAGCCGGGCGCGAGGACGAGGGAGGCGCCGTCCGGTATCGAACGACCGCGCTGTTCGAGCGCGTGTTCGGCCTCGACTCGCTCTCCGAGCTGCCGCGGCTGGACGACCTCGGCGAGGGCACCGACGAGATCCTCTCGCGGCTGCACTCGGTCGCTGAGCAACGCACCGCCTAGTCTGCGAAGCGTGGATGTCGAAGATGCGATCCGCTCGCGGCGGACGCACAAGTCGTTCGGGCCCGATCCGGTTCCGCGCGAGACGCTCGACGAGCTGTTCGAGCTCGCGCGCTGGGCACCGAACCATCACCTGACGCAGCCCTGGCGCTTCCGGGTCCTCGGAGCGGAGACCCTCGCGCGGCTGAAGGAGACCGGCGCTCCCTCCGAGGCGATCAAGCTCGACCGCGCGCCGACGCTCGTCGTCGCCTCGGCGAGGTTGACCGGCGATCTCGTGCAGGACGAGGAAGACCTCCACGCGACCGCGTGCGCCGTCTACGCGGTGCTCCTCGGCGCGCAGGCGCGCGGGCTCGCGTCCTACTGGCGCACTCCGGCGGTGCTGCGCACCAAGCGCGGGCGCGACGCGGTCGGCCTTGCCGACGGCGAGCGTTTCGTGGGCGTGATCCACCTGGGCAACCCGCGCTCCGAGCCGCCGGCCAAGGACCGGCGCGCTCCCGAGGACTACGTCGAGTACCTGTCCTAGAGACGCCGGACGATCTGCTCGGCCTCTTCGCGCGTGAACGCGCGAAGCGTCTCCGTTTGCTCCGCGCCGTAGCGCTGGAGCTTCATCAGGATCTCGACCGCGACCTCGTCGTTCGGCGCCTCGAAGATCTCGACCACGTCGTAGCGGCCGAGCGTGACGTACACGCCAACGAGAGATCCACCGGCCTCGGTGATCGTCCGCTCTCCCTCCTCGACGCGCTCGCGCCAGGCCGGGAGACCGGCGAGGCCCTGAGAGGTCCAGCGCATGAGCGAGATGTAATGAGGCACTCGCCGCCAATAATGACGGCGTGCGGCTGAATGCGTATCTCGCTCGAGCCGGCATCGCGTCCAGGCGCGGCGCCGACGAGCTGATCAAGGCCGGCCGGGTGACCGTGAACGGCGAGCCCGGGCAGTTGAACTCTTTCGTCGACGGCAACGCGTGCGTGGAGGTCGACGGACGAGCGGTCGCGCCGCAGCAACTCGCCTACGTCCTGCTGCACAAGCCCGCCGGGGTCGTCACGACCGCGCGCGACCCGCAGGGACGTCCGACCGTCGTCGACCTGGTCGAGCACGAGTCGCGAGTCGTACCCGTCGGGCGGCTCGACGCCGACACGACAGGTGCGTTGCTGCTGACGAACGACGGCGAGCTGGCTCATCGGCTCGCCCACCCGCGCTACGGCGTGGAGAAGACGTACGTGGTGGACGTCGAGGGCGAGCCTTCGGACGAGGCGATCCGCGCGCTCGGCGAAGGGATCGAGCTGGACGACGGCCCGACCGCGCCCGCGCGTGCGACACGCCTCGGCCGGAGCCGGCTCGAGCTCGTCCTCCACGAGGGCCGCAAGCACCAGGTGAAGCGCATGCTGGCCGCGGTCGGCCATCCGGTCGTCCGGCTGCACCGCAGCGGCTATGCAGGTCTTGGCGTGGAAGGCCTTGGGCCCGGTGAGTCTCGTGAGCTCACCGGGCCCGAGGTTGATTCCTTACGAAGCCGCTAGGGCGGAGGCCTGGTCGATCAGGCTCTGCGCCTGCGCGATCCAGTCTTTCGCCTGCTTCTCCTTGATCTGCTGGCCGTTGAAGGCCGCGTTGTCGAGCGCAGACTTGATCTGCGAGGCGAGATCGTCCCGCTGGTTCGTCAGATCCTGGATTTGCGTCTCGTACGACTCGTAGACGCTCTCGTCCGTGCTCCGGATTCCCTTCGTCGACGCGGTGAGGGTGTCCATCGCGAAGCTCCCGAACGGGGCATTGAGCTGCTCGTAGATCGCCCCGAGCTGGGTCGTGGTCTTGCTGTGCTCGAACAGGGTGTTCGGCAGTGCCTTCTTGTCCAGGCCCTCGATCAGAACGCGGCCGTCGTGGCCGTAGTCGTCCTTGAGGCCGAGCAGGAGCAGCATCGTCGGCCGAACGTTCGT
>JAWVDL010000195.1:0-3006 GCA_033857355.1 Gaiellaceae bacterium
ACTCGGTCGTGATGCTCGCCTCGCGCAGCGAGACCACCCAGGACGCCCATGAACGTGAAGCGTGGCACGCCGGCCCCGTCGGCCGCGCGCTCCCAGATCCCGGTCTCGTCGAAGAGCGTCTCGCCCACGTCGAAGACGACCGCCTTCAGAGCCACGACGCCACCAGATCGAGATCCTCGCGCGATGTCACCTTGAGGAGCCGCGGGTCGCCCTCGACGATGCACACACGTCCGCCTCGCCGTTCCACCAGCGACGCACAGTCGCTCGCCCCGGCGATCTCGCCGCCGAACGCCTCGCGCAGGACGGAGGCGACGAACGCCTGCGGTGTCTGGACGGCGACGAGCTTCGTGCGGTCGAGCGTCTCGACCACCGCGATTCCGTCCACGCGCTTCACCGTGTCGGGCAACGGCAGCGCGGGAATCGCGGCGGCCCAACCTTGCGAGAGCGGCGCGAGAACCCGGCCGATCACGGCTTCGGTCACCAGCGGACGCGCTGCGTCGTGGACGACGATCGCCGCCGCGTCCTCCGCGACCTCCTCGAGCGCCGCACGCACCGACTCCGCACGCGTCGCGCCGCCGGTGACGCAGGCGCCGACCTTCGAGCACCCGAGCTCCTCCGCGAGCAGGATCACCGGCTCCTCCCAATCGGCGGGCGCGGCGACGACGATGGCGTCGATCCAGTCGGAGCCATCGAGCCGCTCGAGGCTCTCGGCGAGCAAGACGCGCTCGCCCAGTCGGGCGAAAGCCTTCGGCCTGTCGGCACCGAGCCGCTCTCCGCTGCCCGCGGCAGCGAGAACAGCCCAGACCCCACTCACGCGGTGGCGGTCGCCGCCTTCGTGCGGCTCTTCTTCGCGCCGCCGTTCGTGCCGACGTCGGCGAGGACGCCGTCGAGCCATTCGGCCGCCTCGTCCTCGTCCATGTCCTTGGCGTACATGAGCTCGCTGGCGAGGATCTTCTTCGCCTTCACGAACATCTGCTTCTCGCCGGTCGAAAGGCCCTTCTCGTGATCGCGCAGCGAGAGGTTCTTCACGACCTCGGCCAGCTCGAGGATGTCGCCGGTCTTCATCTTGTCGCGGTTGTGCTTGAACCGGCGGTTCCAGTTCTTCGGCATGTCTGTGCTGCCACCGGTGAGAGCCTTGACGACGACCGAGATCATGTCCTCGGCGATCACCTTCCGGAGGCCGACCTTCTCGGCGTTCTCCGACGGAACGTTGACGGTCATGTCGTTGTGGAGGATCTTGATCGTCAGGTACTCGCGCTTCTGGCCCAGGACCTCGCGCTGCTCCCTTTTTACGACCGTCCCTGCTCCGTGGTGCGGATACACCACCTTGTCGCCGACCTTGTACAAGGGCTCCCCTTTCGGAAATCGCCGTTTAGTCGCTAAGCCGCCGGCGGTACGAAGCCCAGCCGGCGTGACCGAAAGTGTACCAGATTTGGGACTAAAACGCGCCGGTTTCCAGGGATTTTGCGCACCACGGCGTAAAAACCCTGCTAACGCGCTAGTTCAGACGGGTCTTAGAGCTGCAAATAGCGGTCGACGAGGTTGTGCTCCTGCAGCCGGCGGAGCCCCTCCTTGATCTCCCGCGCGCGCACGGCACCCACTCCGTCCACCGCTTCGAGCTCGCGCGTCGAGGCGCGCACGATCGACTCCAGGCCGTCGAGATCGCCCACGACGCGGTCGATCACGCCGGGCGGCAGGCGTGGGATCCGCCGAAGGATGCGGTACCCGCGCGGCGTGACCGTGAAGTCGAGCGGGTTCACGTCTGCCGGATGACCGAGCAGGCGGATCAGCACCTCCGACTCGAGCAGGTCGTGGTAGGGCAGGCTCTCGAGCCCCGAGACGATCTGCTCGACGGTGGTCGTGCCGATGCCGACGAGGTAGTCGGCGACGACCGCCTCCTTCTCGGCGGGCACCTCGCCGACGAGCTCCTCCAGCTGCATCCCGATCAGGCGCCCCTCGGAGCCGAGTTCCACGCAATCGCGCTCGATCTCCTCGGTCATCCGCGTCGTCATCTCGGCCCGCTGTAGCACGACGATCACGTCGTCGAGCACGACCGCGCTCTGGAACTCGAGTGCGGTGAGGCGCGTCAGCACCTGCTCGAAGCGCTCCCGATAGGTCTGCAGCGTCGCGAGCGCCTGGTTCGTCTTCGCGAGGACGTCGGCGATCGCGTCGAGCTGGTAGCGGCACTGGCCCACGAAGAGCGAGATCGTCGAGCGCTGCTGCGAGATCGAGATCACGAGCGCGTCGGTCTGCTTGGCGACGCGCTCGGCGGTGCGGTGGCGCGTGCCCGTCTCGGAGGACGCGATCGTCGGGTCCGGCATCAGCTGGACGTTTGCGTAGGCGAGCTTCGAGACCGCGTCGTTGACGATGATCGCCCCGTCCATCTTCGCCAGCTCATACAGAAGCTGCGGCGTGAAGGGCTGGTCGAGCGCAATCCCGCCCGAGAACAGGAACGAGAGCTCGCCGGGGTCGCCGATCACGATGAGGGCGCCCTCGTGCGAGCGGATGATGTCGTCGATGCCCTGGCGCAGGTCGGTGCCGGGGGCGATGCGCGCGATGGCGTCGAGCAGGTTCGGCTCGCGACGTGGATCGTCCTCCGAGGGCGTGCGCGTGAACCCGAGGCCGGCCGAGGTGTCCTGCTTACTCCTGGGGGTTCCCTCCGGAATCGAGCCCTGCCTTGATCGCTTGGCGCAGAGTTTCCACCTGCGTCGGACGCAGTTTGCCACGGGCGGCAGTGCCGACCGGCGCCACGACTGTGCCGAGCCCGAGCTTCGCGCACTCCTCCAGCCTCCGCTCGGCCTGCGCCGCGGGACGCAGTCGGCCCGTGAGGCCGATCTCGCCGAACGCTGCCGTGCCGTCGCGAACCGGCGTGCCGCGCGCCGCGGAGGCGATGGCGAGCGCGATCGCGAGATCCGCACCGGGCTCGTCGATGCGCACGCCGCCGGCGACGTTGACGAAGACGTCGGCCGAACCGAGCGCGATGCCCGCGTGTCGTGAGAGGACGGC
>JAWVDL010000196.1:0-5909 GCA_033857355.1 Gaiellaceae bacterium
CCACGAGGAGGTCGTCGCGCTGCTCTTCCACGCCGAGATCACGACCGAGGAGGCCGCGCAGCTCGAGCAGGCTCAGGCCGCCGAGGGGAACGGGAACCTGCGCTACGAGCACGAGGCTCTCGCCGGGGCGGATGCGATCAGCCAGAGCGCGGGCGGCAACGGGCTGACGATGGCTAGCGCCGCGGTTGCCGGTGGGCTGTCCGCCGAGTCGGGCTCGGTCTCGACGCAGCAGATCGTCAAGTCGGAGCAGGAGCAGATCGGCCGCAACGATCCGTGCTGGTGCGGAAGCGGCAAGAAGTTCAAGAAGTGCCACGGCGCTTAGTTAGCGTCAGCGCCCGGCCGTAACGAGCCGCGACAGGCAAAGCCCGCCGCGGCGGCCGATTTCGCCATCTCCAGCGCAGCCGGTGGGGCCTGGCCCCGGGCGGTGGCGCCAGACGCCACGGCCATGTGGGAGGGGGCCGATCCGCCAGGGCATCATTTCCCTGCACGTAGCGGGGCGTCTGTTCCCAGGTCTCCGTCGCGTCCCCGTCCAGGGCGGACGGTGTGGTCTGGCACCGACGACGGGCGATTCTGGACACGCCGGGCGATTTTGGACCGCCCCAAGTAACAGTTGGGCTCGGTACCATCGCGTCCGTGGCCGAGCCGCAGACCATTTCGCTCGACGAGCAGCTGAAGGAAATCGGGGCCCAGCTTGCCTGGGTCCGTGATTACCTTTGACCCGGATGCGCTGAAGGCGCGCCTCGCCGAGCTCGAGGAGGCGATGGGCGCCCCGGGCTTCTGGGACGACCAGCAGAAGGCCGCCAAGATCTCCACCGAGCACTCGCGCGTCCAGCGTCGCCTCGAGCGCTACGAGCGGCTCCAGCACGACTACGAGGACGCCCAGGAGCTCTACGCGATGGACGGCGGCATGCAGGACGAAATCGCGGCCTCGATCGAGCCGCTGCGTGCCGAGCTCGACCGGCTGCAGGAAGACGCGCTCTTCACCGGCGAGTACGACGGCGGCGACGCGGTCGTCACGATCCAGGCCGGCACCGGAGGAACCGACGCGCAGGACTGGGCCGAGATCCTGTACCGGATGTACGAGCGCTGGGCCGAGCAGCGCGGCTTCCAGACGGAGACGATCGAGGCGAGCCCCGGCGAGGAAGCGGGGCTCAAGTCCACCACGTTCACGGTCAAGGGCGAGAACGCCTACGGGATCCTGAAGGCCGAGCGTGGGTCGCACCGGCTCGTGCGCCTGAGCCCGTTCGACCAGGCGCACCGCCGGCACACGTCCTTCGCGGGCGTGATCGTGAGCCCGCTGCTCCCCGAAGACTCCGGCGAGGTCGACATCGACGAGGCCGACCTCCGCATCGACACCTACCGGGCGAGCGGCGCGGGCGGCCAGCACGTCAACAAGACCGACTCGGCAGTGCGGATCACCCACCTGCCGTCCGGCATCGTCGTCCAGTGCCAGAACGAGCGCTCTCAGTCGTCCAACAAGCAGACCGCCATGCGCCTCCTGCGCTCGCGGCTCGCGGAGCTCGCAGAGGAGGAGCGGGAGGCCGAGCTGGCGAAGGAGAGAGGCGCAGTGTCAGCGATCGACTTCGGCAGCCAGATCCGCTCCTACGTCCTCCAGCCCTACCAGCTGGTCAAGGACCACCGGACCGACTACGAGGACGGAAACACGCAGGCGGTGCTCGACGGGCGGCTCGACGGCTTCATTCACGCCTACCTGCTCGCCAAGGCGGCGGGAAAGGTCGTCTAGCCGAGGCGTTCAGCTAGACTCGCCGGAGCGAAAAACCGAACCGGCGCGGCCTAGACCTCCGCCCCTCTTTGTGAACCCGGTGCAGGAACTCGACCTTCAGCAACAGCAGCAAAACGGCGCCAGCGCGGACGCCGAGTCGTCGACGACCAACGGCGCGGCCCCGGCCGGCACGCCGGGCTCGATGATCGTGTTCCAGAACGTGACGAAGATCTACGAGCCGAACGTCGCCGCGCTGCAGGACGTCAGCTTCGTGATCGAGAAGGGCGACTTCGTGTTCGTCGTCGGCGCGTCCGGCTCCGGGAAATCGACGCTGATCCGGCTCCTTCTGAAAGAGCTCGAGCCGACGAACGGGCGGATCATCGTCAGCGGCCGCGACCTGACGCGTCTTCGCCGCTCGAAGGTCCCGCTCCTGCGCCGGAACATCGGCTGCGTGTTCCAGGACTTCAAGCTGCTGCCGAGCCGCACCGCCGCCGAGAACGTGGCCTACGCGCTCAAGGTGCAGGGGGAGAGCCGCAACTCGATCCGCCGCAAGGTGCCGGAGGTGCTGAACCTCGTCGGGCTGTCGCACAAGATGAACTCCCTTCCCGACGAGCTCTCCGGCGGCGAGCAGCAGCGCGTCTCGATCGCGCGCGCGTTCGTGAACCATCCGCCGCTCCTGGTCTGCGACGAGCCGACGGGCAACCTCGACCCCGACACCTCGGTCGGGATCATGCAGCTGCTCTACCGGATCAACCGCGCCGGGACGACGATCCTGATGGTCACCCACGACCGCGAGATGGTGGACAAGATGCGCAAGCGCGTGATCGCGCTCGAAGGCGGCCGGCTGGCGCGCGACGAGCGGCGTGGGGGATACACCTCGGAGTGAGGCTCCGGCTGCTCCTCTCCGAGTCGCTGCGCTCGCTGACCGCGAACCTGTCGACGACCGTCGCGGCGACGATGACCGTCCTGATCGGCATGTTCCTGCTCGGGCTGTTCATCGCGCTCGGCACGTGGGTCGTCTCGTGGTCGAACCACGTCAAGAAGGAAGTGATCGTCAAGGTCTACTTCGCACCCGGAGCGACCGACGCGCAGATCCGCTCGGTCAACACGACCCTCGACGCCGAGCCGCGCTTCGTCAAGCAGGTCGCCTTCGTCTCGAAGGAAGAGGCGCTCTCGCGGATGCAGAAGCGCTATCCGCAGCTCGTCAAGAACCTCGCCGGCAACCCGCTCCCGGCGTCGCTCGAGGTCACGCCTACGCACGCTGAGTTCGCGGACGACATCGAGCGCAGCCTCATCCCGCATCCCGCAGGCGTCGACCGCATCAACTACGGCAAGAAGACGGCGAACAGGATCATCAGCGTCGCGACCGTGATCGAGATCGTCTTCATCTCGGCGGTGATCATCCTGCTGATCGCGTCGACGCTTCTGATCGCGAACACGATCCGGCTTTCGATCTTCGCTCGCCGACGCGAGATCGAGGTCATGAAGCTCGTCGGCGCGACGAACTGGTTCGTGCGCGGGCCGTTCATGCTCGAGGGGCTGCTGGAAGGCTTCGTCGGCGCGCTCGCGGCGGTCGTCCTGCTCCTGCTCGGCAAGCAGATCGCGATGCCGGCGATCCTCGGGCACTTCACGACGAGCGACGACGTCCAGGCGCTGTCGTTCTGGCTCAACGCGATGATCCTCCTGCTCGTCGGGCTCCTGCTCGGCGCCGCGGGCTCCGGTCTGACGCTGCGCCGCTTCCTGCGCGTCTAGTCATCGACCGCGTCGTCGTCGAGATCTCGAAGAAGGGCAAGCTCGTCGTCGGCGAGCCGTTCTTCGCCCCCGGAACGCCGATCCTGCTCGATCGCAAGGGCTTGGGAGACGCGCGCCCCGGCGACCTCGCCGTGGTGGTGCCAGGCACCGGCCGTGCCCGGCTCGAACGTGTCCTCGGTTCTGCGAAGGACGTCGAGGCAGTGCTCGAAGGATTGCTCGTCGAGGAGGGCGCGCGGACGCCGTTCGAGCCGTTCGAGGTGCGCGAGCCGAACCTGGACGGTCGCGTCGACCTGCGCGACCTGACCACGTTCACGATCGATCCGGAGACCGCGAAGGACTTCGACGACGCGATCTCGGTCCGGGCCGAGGGAGACGGCTTGCGCGCCTGGGTGCACATCGCGGACGTGTCCTACTTCGTCGCGGCGGGCTCCCCGCTCGACCGCGGCGCGGCGGAGCGCGCGTTCTCCACCTACGTCCCCGGCCGTGTCGCCCCGATGCTGCCGCCGGAGCTCGCCGACGAGGCGTGCAGCCTCCGCCCGCACGTCGAGCGGCTTTGCGTGACCGTCGAGATGCCGTTCGACGCCTCGCTCGAGCTCGGCGAGCCGGAGTTCTACCGCTCGGTGATCTGCAGCGACGAACGGCTCTCGTACGGCCAGGCCCAGCGGATCCTCGAAGGACGCGAATCGATCCGGGACGAGATCGGCGAGGCGCTGCGGCGCGCCGAGAAGCTGTCCACCGACCTTCGCAGGCGCCGCTTTGCGCGCGGCGCGCTGCGCATCGAGAGCGGAGAGACCTCGTTCGAGTTCGACGGCCACGGAGGGGTTGCGCGCGCGTGGCGCGAGAGCGAGCCGCACGCGCACATGCTGATCGAGGAGCTGATGATCCTCGCGAACGAGTGCGTCGCGCGGCTGCTCGCAGGCCGCAACCGCGAGGCGCTCTACCGCGTCCACGAGCGTCCCGATCCGCAGGCGATCCAGCTGCTGCTCGCCAAGCTCGCCGACCTCGAGGTGCCGACCCCGCCCGCTCCCGACGCCGACCGCCTCGGCCCGAGCGCCGCCGCCCGGCTCGCCGGCGAGATCAGCGACCGCGTGACCGCCTACGTCGAGCAGAGTGGCCGCGGACGCGAGGCGTTTCCCTCGCTAGTCCTGCGCGCCCTGAAGCAGGCTCGCTACGACCCGAAGAACCTCGGCCATTCGGGACTTGCCTCCGCCGCCTATTGCCATTTCACCTCGCCGATCCGCCGCTACCCGGACCTCGTCGTCCATCGCGCTCTGCTGCGGGAGCTCGGGCTCTCCGACGACCCCGTCTCCGACGACCTGGATCGGCTCGCCGAGCACGCGTCGCTACGCGAGCGAGCCGCAGCCGCCCTCGAGTACCGCGCCGACGACGTGTGCCTCGCCTGGCTGCTCGATGCGCGACTCTACGAGGAAGGCTGGGAGGTGACGTTCCAGGGTGAGGTCACCGGCGTCATCGGGTCCGGCCTCTTCGTCCGCTTCGGCGACGTCTTCGAGGGCTACCTGCCCGCGCGCCGGCTCCCGGGCGACTACTTCGAGCTGAACGACACCGGCACGGCGATGGTCGGCCGCCGCGGGAAGGGCGTGTACCGCCTCGGAGACCCGATCGAGGTGCGCGTTCAGGAGATCCGCAAGAGCGAGGGCAAGGTCGAGGTCGGGCTCGCGTGATTCCCCGTCATCCCGCTGGTTGACATCGGAGCGCGAACCGAATAGAGACCCGTGTTCAAGGCAGGCTAACTATCGGGGAGGAAATATGAGGCGGGCACTTCCTTGGCTGCTCTGCGTCGCCGCAGTAGCCGTAATCGTCGCGCCGATGGCGCAGGGCACGTCGTCGGCGAAGGATCCACGCGTCGCGGGACTGATCGCGAAGGTGAACGGCCTCCAAGGGCAGGTCAACACGTTGAAGGCCGCAGTCGTCGCTCTGGATGCGAAGAGTCAGTGCCTCAAGGCACAGGGCGCAGTCCTGCGCGGCGTGGGGGCCGACGAGGGGTACCTCTACAAAAAGGCCGGCGACAATACGAACACGTGGCTCTTCGCCGCCTTCGATGCGCCGCTGCAGGGCGAGGCTCCGCAGATGTACTTCGCAACGATCACGCCAACCTGCGTGACGTCGAGCTATCGCGGCGGCAAGGCGCCGCTTGTGGCGCGAGCTCCGACGATGTCGCACCTGGCCCAAGCAAGGTAGAAGCCAGGCAGATGGCCGGGCGCGCGCTCGCGCGCCCGGTCTCGCCTACGCGATCTCTTCCGCGAGCAGCGAGTAGGAGACCATGTCGCGGCGCTCGCCCCGGATCTCCAGCCAGCCCCGCTGGACACCCTCGCGGGTGAAGCCCGCTTTCTCGGCCACGCGTTGGGAGGCGATGTTCTCGACGTCGGCGTGCAGCTGGAGCCGCTTGGCGCCGGTGTTCTCGACCACCCAGCGC
>JAWVDL010000197.1:0-5095 GCA_033857355.1 Gaiellaceae bacterium
CGAGAGAGCCTCGGGGTTGCGCAGCTCGCCGCCCACGACGATTCCGTCCTCGAGCGTTTCGCGGGCGACGCTGTGCAGCTCGATCGAGCCGTTGTTCGAGACCCGTGCGGCCGCGATCTGCGACGCGCCGATCTTGAGGCCGACGAGCTTCTTCGGAGTGTGGTCGCGGGACTTCTTCTCGGTCTTGACCTTCGGGGCGCGCTTCGGCTTCGCGGGGCGGTCGGTCTTCGGCTCCTTGACGGCTTTCGGCTTCTTCTCCCGCTTGGGCTTCTCGGCCTTCGGCTGCTTGGCGGCCTTGGGCTTGCCGAGGTCGCGCTTCCAGAAGGGCTTCGCCTCTTCGGGGAGCGGCGGCAGGTCGGCAGCGGGGACGGGTGGGTGAACTTCCTGGACGGGGGCAGCCGGAAGCTCGACGGCAGGCTCGGGGATCACGGGCGCGGGCGCAGGGACGGGTGCGGGCGCGGCGACCTCGGCTGTATCGACCGTCAGGAACGAAAACTCGGCGGCGGCAGGCTCTGCGACCGGCTCGGGTGCCGGCGGCAGCGTCTCGGGCGCAGCCCAACCGTCGGGCTCGGCCACGGGAGTCTCGACGGGCTCGGGTGCCTCGGCCGGGTCCGGAGCAGCCGCAACGACACGCTGCAGGGCGTCGGCGACCGGCTCGACCACCGGCTCCGGTGCGGGCTGCTTCTTCCCGAGCGAGACGTCGCGCTTCCAGATCGAAGTCTTCTCGCCGGCGGGCTTCTCGGCCTTGACCTTCTTGGCCTTTTTGTCCTTCGGCTGCTTGGCAGGCTTCTCGGCCTTCGGCGGCTTCGGCTGCTTGGGCGCCTTCGCGCCGCCGCCGGACAGCCTGATCTCCTTCTTCCAGAACGGAACGGCTTCCTCGGCCTGCGGCGCGTCGACGGACTCGGCCGCGGCAACGGGCTCAGCCTTCGGCGGCGCCTTGCGAAGCGAGATCTCCTTCTTCCAAATCGACTGGTTCTCGGCCATGGTCAGCTCCCCGCCACCCTCAGGGCGCCGCCGAACGCCGGCTCGTCGGGCGCGGACACGACCGCCGCGTCGACCGCGAAGCCGGCGCGCTCCAGAAGCCCGACCAGCTGCTCGGTGCGGCTCGAGCGCGAAAGCGCGGTCTCGAGCGTGATCACACCGCGCAGCGTGAGCTCGGCGAGCGACTGCTCCATGGTCTGCATCCCGCGCGAGGTGTTGGTCTGCATGACCGAGTAGATCTGCTCGACCTTGCCCTGGCGGATCAGGTTCCGGACGGCGTCGTCCGGGAGGAGAATCTCGAGCGCCGGCGCGCGTCCCTGACCGTCGGCGGTCGGCAACAGCGCCTGCGTGACGACGCCCTGCAGCGAGCCGGCGATCATGATCCGCACCTGCTCCTGCTGGGAGGGGGGAAAGACGTCGATGATGCGGTCGATCGTCGACGGCGCGCTCTGGGTGTGGAGCGTTCCGAGGACGAGGTGGCCCGTCTCCGCAGCCGTGAGCGCGGTCGAGATCGTCTCGAGGTCGCGCATCTCACCGACGAGGATCACGTCCGGGTCCTGGCGCAGCGCGGCGCGCAGGCCCTCGCCGAAGCTGGTGGCGTCGACCCCGATCTCGCGCTGGTTGACGATGCAGCGCTTGTGGCGGTGCACGAACTCGATGGGATCCTCGATCGTGAGGATGTGCTCGGCGCGTGTGCGATTGACCTCGTCGATGACCGAGGCGAGCGTGGTGGACTTACCGGAGCCGGTCGGACCCGTCACGAGCACGAGGCCGCGGGGCAGCTCGGCGAGCGCGTGCAGGCTCGCGGGGAGCCCGAGCTCCTCCAGGGTCTTGATCTCCTCGGGGATGACGCGGAAGGCGCCGCCGAGGCTCTCGCGCTGGAAGTACACGTTCACGCGGAAGCGCGCGACACCGGGAACGCTGTGCGCAAAGTCGATCTGGCGCTTGATCTCGAGCTGCTTCTGCTGCTCGCTCGAGAGCACGCGGTAGAGGAGCTGCTGGGTCTGCTCGGCATCGAGCGCCGGGTATTCGTCCAGGCGCTGGACCTCCCCGTTCACGCGGATCGCCGGGGGGGTGCCCACGGTGATGTGCAGATCGGACGCCTTCAGCGCCACCATCTGCTCGAGCAGGTGATCGATTGAATGAATTGCTTCCGCCATAGCTCCCTCGACCGAGCTATCGGCAGCGCCTGTCCGTTTCTTTAAGCCGGATTTTGGGCCGTCTCGATCACTCCATCGAGGGGCTACCCCAACCTGAGTGAGTGGACCGGCGCGCGATCCCCCGTTCGAGTCTCACCGGTGGCAGCAGCGCGGCCGATACGCACGGTCAGCCACCGCTATCGACCTTGTACGGAAGGAGCACCAACGCATGTTCGCCACTCTGAAGCAGCGCGTCGCTCGTGAGGAGTCCGGTTTCACCCTCATCGAGCTTCTGGTCGTCATCATCATCCTGGGCATCCTGCTCGCGATCGCGATTCCGTCGTACCTGAGCTTCCGCGATCGCGCCAACAACTCGGCCGCCAAGGCCAACGTTCGCGCCGCAGTCCCGGGCATCGAGGCGTACAACGCCGACAACTCGGCCGGCTACACGGGCCTCACGCTCGCGAAGCTGACCGCCTACGACCAGGGCATCAAGAACGTCTCGTTCCTCGGTTCGCCGAACCAGACCTCGTACTGCGTCAAGTCGACGGTCGGAACCAAGTCCTGGTACAAGCAGGGCCCTGGCGGCGACATCACGACGAACGCCTGCACCGGTCCGTAACCCGGATCTGAGCTAGTCGCCAAAGGGGGCGCGGGAGACCGCGCCCCCTTTTTTGTGCGCAAACGCAGGTGGGCGATTCACCCGAACGAGGGTCGCCCATCGTGAGGGAGGCGGCCGATAGGAGAACCAGCCACCACCCCACCCTGCGTGGAAGGAGAGCACTGCTGTGATTTCATCTATTCGTCAGCGACTGGCCCGTGAGGAGAGCGGTTTCACCCTCATCGAGCTCCTGGTCGTCATCATCATCCTGGGCATCCTGCTCGCGATCGCGATTCCTTCGTACCTGAGCTTCCGCGATCGTGCGAACAACTCGGCCGCCAAGGCCAACGTTCGCGCATCGATCCCAGGCATCGAGGCGTACAACGCCGACAACTCGGCCGGCTACACGGGCCTCACGCTCGCGAAGCTGACCGCGTACGACCAAGGCATCAAGAACGTCGTCTTCCTCGGCTCGCCGAACACGACCTCGTACTGCGTCAAGTCGACGGTCGGTACCAAGGTCTGGTACAAGCGCGGCCCCGGCGGCGACATCACGACGAACGCCTGCACCGGTCCGTAACCCGGATCTGAGCTGTGACTGAAGGGGCGCGGGAGACCGCGCCCCTTTTTCTTTGCGTAAAGCCGGGGCGCCCGTGTGCCGATAGAAATGGTGTGGAGCTGAAGGTTTCCAGGCCTGTGAAGATCGTCGCGCTCGTCGGCATTCTCGCCGCCGTCGGCGCGTTCCTGGGGCTCAACATGCTCGGCGGCTCGCCTGCGCCGGTCTCGCACGTCAACCCGCATCCGCACGGCACGAAGGTCGCGGTCGGGAAGAAGAAGTCCTCGCTCGGAACACTCGGCCACACCGTGCAGAGCTCGGGTAGGCGCAAGAGCGCTCCGCTTGCTCCGCCGAAGGTCAAGGCGCCGGCGAAGAAGCGCAAGGCGAAGGCAAGTCCGACCCCGGTGGCCATCGCCACCGACGGCCTGCCGCTCGCGATCTCGAGGGCCCTGGCGATGCACGCCGTGGTCGTCGCGGTGCTCTACGACCCGCAGGCCCGCACGGACGCCATCTCGACCGCGGAGGCCAAGGCCGGAGCCGCGCTCGCACACGCCGGCTACGTGCCGGTGAACGTGTTGCGCCGCTCGGAGATCCAGGCGATCGCCGAACAGCTTCGCGTCATCCACGCTCCCACGGTGCTCGTGTTCCGCAGGCCGAGCGCGGGCCAGCCTGCTCTGTACGTCCAGCTCACCGGGTTCGCCGACAAGGAAACGGTCGCGCAGGCGGCCCAGAACGCCGCGGGATGAACGACGGCGGCTCTCGGATGGGCTCCCTTCGCCCGCCGACCTCCCCTTCCGGCGAAGCGACCGCACGCCACGCCGCTCCTCGAGAGCTCTTCGTGCGGCACGCGCGCCGTGACGGCCGCTCGATCGCGGTGCTTCGTGCGGTCGACTTCGGCGACTCGTGCGTGGTCGAGACGGACGTGTATCCCGCCGGGGCAGTGGAGGCCGTGCACGCAGGCCCGTACACGTTCGGAGACGCCCGCCAGGCCACCGCGTTCGTCACGGAAGCCGTCGAGGCTCTGATGTACCTCGGCTGCGACATCCACGCCTCGTAACCGTCAGAAATTTCGGCCTCCGGCCTCGATTTCTGACGGTACTCACGGCCGGGCGGAGGTGTGCGAGCGCCGGCAAAGCCGGCACTCGCGGCCAGGAAACCAAACCCTCCCGCCTTCGTCCCGTGTGCATATCGACCGATACGCAACCCGACTTTCACGGACGCGCACCGGCCCCGTACGTTGCTCCACATGCCGACGCATCCGGGGGAGAAGCCCTGCGACGTGTGCAAGGGCACGGGTTGGGTCACCACAAAGCCCAAGCCGAACGTAAACACCCACGTGCCATGCAAGGCCTGCCGCGGAACCGGCTGGGTACCGGCCCCGCTTAAGCACGGCACCCCTCCGACCCGGCCCTGTCGAACTTAGTGGCTCAGAGCCACTATCGCGGAAGTTGTGACAGTCGAACCCGCTTCGCTCCATGAGCGGAGACTCGATGGACCGGCTCAACTGGACGGTTTGTGGCTCAGAGCCACAAACTCGTCTGTAGCGCTAGGGACAGCCTGCGAGCGCGGGGAAGCCGAAGTGTTCCGACGATTCAGGCCGCGAGTGCCGGCTTCGCCGGCGCTCGCCCACAACCGCACGGCCACGAGCCTCGGTCTGAAGTCGAGGCCGAAGGCCGAAACTTCAGACCGAGACTCGGGCGAGCTCTTCGATCGAGGTGAGGCCGGCGGAGACCTTCGCGATGCCGTCGTCCCAGAGGGTGCGCATGCCTTCCTCGATCGCCGCGCGCTCGATGTCCTCGCGGCTCGCCTTCTGCACGG
>JAWVDL010000198.1:0-6145 GCA_033857355.1 Gaiellaceae bacterium
ACGGCGGCCACGGCGTCGGCCCGCTGGGGCGTGTAGGTGACGCCCTGAGCGCCCGCGCGGTCGACTATCTCGACGTCGAGGCCGTCGCCACGAAGGAGCTCGTACTCGCCGCCGCGGTAGAGGACGACCCCGGGAAGCTCGTCTCCGGGCTCCTCGATCCGCTCGCCGCGAACACCATCCACCCGTTCTGCCACCCGGTGCGTGGGGAAGATCGTCAACCCTTCCTCACGGGTCGAGACCAGCACGACCATCATCCAGGCGCTGGCCCCGGTGCCGTCCTCGTCGTGGAAGGCGAGCGCGGTCTCGTAGCGATGGTGACCGTCTGCGATCAGCAGCTCCAGCTCCGCGAAGCCGGCGGGATCGACGTCCACTCTCCAGAGCCGGTCGCCTCCGACCTCGAGGTCCGGCTCGCGCTCGGGCACCTCGACAGGCGGCCCGTCGTGGAGCAGGAAGATCGGCTCGAGCTGAGTTCGCGTCGCGCGCAGCAGGCGCAAACGGCCTTCCTTGGGCCCCGCGTGCGTGCGCTCGTGCGGGAGGACGACCCGCTTCTCGTAGGGCTCGAGATGCAGCTTCGCGACCAGCCCGTTCCGGGTGCGCTCGACGCCGTCCGGGCCGACGTACGTCTGCGCGAGCGCCCAAAGGGTCGGCTCCTCGTCACGGGTCAGCACCCCCTGGGCGCGCCACGCGGCGAGGTCACGCGCCGCTTGCTCCTCCGAGTCGGGCAGCGTGAGGTGGACGATGTTGTGCGGATCGCGCGCGAGAAACTCCGCCCGCTCGTCGTCCGAGATCACGTCGTAGGGCGGCGCGACGAGCGCTTCCAGCGGGCCGGCTTTCGCCTCGTCGTAGCGCTCGGCGCGGAAGGGACGGACATCCGCCATCTGCGGGCGAGACTAGCAGCCGTCCAAGGACCTAGAATCGACCCGTGTCAGTGATCGCCGAGCTTGCGGAAGGGCGTACCGTCGAAGGGGTGTACGCCGTCTCGCGCAAGCGGCGGCTTCAGACCCGCGGCGGGTCGCCGTACCTCGCGCTCGAGCTGGTGGACACGAGCGGCCGGATCGACGCCCGCGTCTGGCAGGACGTCGACCTGCTGGACGCGCGCTTCGCCGAAGGCGACGCGGTGCGGGTGCTGGCGCGTGTGGAGAAGTTCCACGACCGGCTGCAGCTGGAGGTGCGCTCACTCGAAGCGGCGCCCGACGCCGATCCGTCGAGCTTCTCACCGGCGATGCGCCGCGACGCGGACGAGCTCGACGGCTTCCTCGAGTTCCTCGCCGGGGAGATCTCGCACACCGGCCTGCGCGCCGTCGTTTCGCGCTTCGTCGACGATCCTGCCACGCGCGCGCGCTTGCGCGAGCTGCCCGCGACGCCCGACGGCCACCACGGCTACGCCGGCGGGTTGCTCGAGCACACGGTCGGCGTCGCGACCCTCGCGCGCGAGACGGCCCAGCTGCACCCGCGCCTCCGCATCGACCTGCTCGTCGCGGCAGCGCTCCTCCACGACGTCGGGCGCATCGACGAGCTCGGGCGCGGCCCGGCCTTCCGCCCCACCGACGAGGGCCGGCTGCTCGGCCATGTCCACCTGGGACTGCGCCTGATTGAGCAGCGCGCGGACAACCTGGATCCCGGCGCACTCGCCGAGCTCCTGCACGCCGTGGCGTGCCATCACGACCTGCGAGCGGCGCGCACTGCCGAGGCCGCTGTGCTCTTCCACGCGAACCAGCTCGACGCCGTTGCGGCGACGCGGCCGGTGGACTAGGCGCCGAGCGCGCCGCGAAGGTCCGCGACCGCTTCCGGGATGAGGCGGTAATAGGCCCACGTGCCGCGGCGCGAGGCCTCGACAAGGCCGGCCTCTCTGAGCAGGCGCAGGTGGTGCGAGATCGTGGGCTGCGACAGCTCGAACGCGGCCGTGAGGTCGCAGACGCAGCTTTCGTCCGTCGCGGCGAGCCGGTTCACGATCGCGACGCGCGTGGGGTCCGCGAGCGCCTTGAACCGCGCGGCGAGCTCCTTCCGCGAGGTCTCGGAAAGCGGCGCCACATCGGGGCCGCAGCAGAGCGTCGGGAGAACCGGCAACGTCTTCATTGACGTCCATCAATGTATCACGTAGGCTCGACTGCATCGACGTCCATCGATGAAAGGAGGATCCATGCCGAGCTGTTGCGACGAAGGTTGCGGGTGCGGCTGCGGCTGCTGCTAGTCGAACCTGGCCGCGGAGGGTCCCGGGCCTTCCGTGGCCGCCTAGATGTTGAAGCGGATGTTCAGAACATCGCCGTCCTGCACCTCATACGTCTTTCCTTCGAGGCGCTGCAGGCCGCGACGCGCGGCTTCGCTGTGGGAGCCGGCCTCGACCAGGTCGTCCCAGCGGATCACTTCGCAGCGGATGAAGCCACGGGCGATGTCCGAGTGAATCGTCTCGGCGGCCTCGAGCGCCGTGCGGCCGCGCCGCAGCGTCCAGGCCCGCGTCTCCTTGTCGCCCGCGGTGAAGAAGCTGATCAGGTCGAGGGAGTCGGACAGCCGCCGGACGATCTCGCCCAAGGCCGACTCGCCACCGTCGCGAAACGTCGCAGCCTCCTCGTCGCCGAGCTCCGCAAGCTCCGCCTCGAGCTTGAGGTCGATCCCTCCAGGACCGTTCTCGATCGAGATCAACGGCTTCGTCGTCAGCGGCTCGAGCTCCGGCGGAAGCTCAGACTCGTCGCGGAGGGCAGCGCCCGTGTCCAGCCGCGCGAGAAGCGCTTCGAGCTGGCCGGCCTCGGCGCGCACCTTCGGATCGCCCGACTTCGCGAGCTTGGTCACGCGCTCGAGGCGTCGCTCGACGTGGTCGCGATCGGCGATCTGCAGCTCGAGCTCTAGGTTCTCGAGATCGCGCGTGGGGTCGGCGTCGGGCGAGAAGCCGTCGAGGACGACGAGGAGCGCGTCCACCTGGCGCAAGTTGCCGAGCAGCGCCGGGCCGGTCCCGGGCACGTCGACGACGCGGATCGCCGCCGGCGTCACCTTCTTCGCGTCGACGACCGCGGCAAGCTGCGGGAGCCGCGAGTCGGGAATCGCCGCGACGCCCACGTTCGACTTGTCCGTCTGCGACGCGTAGGCCGTGATCTCGGCCCCCGCGCGCGTCAGCGCGTTGAACAAGGTGGTCTTCCCGGCATTCGGAAGGCCAACGATCCCGACTTCGAGTGCCAACTCAGGCTTCGGGCGCGATCTGCTTCTGCAAAGAGACGAGCGCGCGGTGCTGCAGCGACTTGATCGCGCCCTCGGTCTTCTCGAGGATCGTGGCGACGTCGCCGTTCGGGAAGTTGAAGACGAACTTGAGCGTCAGCACCTGCTGCTGCTCGGGGGACAGCGTGTCGATCAGGGCCAGCATGCTCTGGCGGCCGATCGACTGGAGCGCCTCATCCTCGGCCGAGCGCTCCTCCGAGCCGGGCGGCTCCGGGACTTCCTCCTCGGGCTGCCAGCGGCGGTTGGCCCTGAAGTGATCCATCGACAGGTTGTGCGCGATGCGGAACAGCCAGGCCGAGAACGGCGCCGACTGCCAGCGGAAGCGCCCGATCGACTCCAGCATCTTCAAAAACGTCTGCGTGGTGAGGTCCTCGGCGTCGTGCCGGTTTCCCACGGTCATGTGCAGATAGCTGTAGATCCGGTCGAAGTGGATGAGATACAGCTCCTCGAGTGCGTCACGCTCGCCCGCCTGCGCGCGCTCGACGAGCTTGCGCACCTGCGCAGTCGAGTCCTTCGGACGCTCGGCCTTCGCCGTTTCCTCAGCCACGCCTGGGAATTGCCCGCGCGAGCAGAGCGCTAAGCGTCGCCGAAGCCAACCCGGCCGCCAGGCCGGTAGCGCTTGTAATAGACCACGCGCTTCGGAACGACCCGGAAGGTGCCGTCCTGCGCCTCCACGAGCACCGCGTCGTCGCTGCCGGAGTCGAGTGCCCGCTCGAGAGCGTCGGCCGACGCGGGCTCCACTAGCGCGCCGATGATCTGACCCCCGTCGAAGGCGAGCTCGATGCGGATGCGCTCGTTGCTAGCCACGCGACACGATCTCCGCGAGGACGCCCTGGACGGAATTGGGGTGCACGAACGCCACTTCGAGGCCGAAGAGCCCGCGTCGGGGCTCGGTGTCGATCAGCTCGGCGCCGTCTTGCTCGAGCTGGGCGAGGGTCTGGCGAACGTCCGCGACCTCATAGGCGACGTGGTGCATTCCCGGGCCTCGGCCGGCGAGGAACTTCCCTACGGGCGTCTCCTCCCCGAGCGAGGCGAGCAACTCGACGCGGCTGTCGCCGACCAGCACGGCCGCAGCCTCCACGCCCTGTTCGGGCACGGTCTCGCGATGCTCGAGCTCGGCGCCGAAGAAGCGCCGGTAGGTGTCGAGCGCAGCGTCGAGATCTTCGACGGCAACGCCCAGGTGATGGATGCCGCGCGTCTCCACGGCCTCCGACTCTATCGAGACGGAGGGTGGCTAGACCGTGTAGCGGCGAGGAGGAACCGGAGCCGCCGACGCCTGCATCGGCAGGGCACGAACCGCCCCGACCAGATCGCTTGCGCCCTCTTCGCGCTCGGTCGAGCGGAAGATGTCGAGCAGCTCCTCGCGGCCGAGCGTCTCCTTCTCGAGCAGAGCCGCGGCGACGCGATCGAGCGGCGCGCGGTGCTTCGCGAGCAGTCGCAGCGCCTCCTTGTAGGCCCCGTCCGTCAAACGTGCTTGCTCCTGGTCGCGAACGCGCTTCGTCTCCTCGGACAGCGCGTAGTTGTCGGCGCGCATCGTCCGCGACATGACTTCCTCGGACATGCCGTACTCGAAGACCATCGCCCGCGCGATCTCGGTCACCTTCTCGAGATCGTTCGCAGCGCCGTTCGTCACCCGGCCGAAGACGACCTGCTCGGCCGCGCGGCCGGCGAGCGCGATCTTCATCCAGTCGATCAGCTCGTCGCGCGTATGCAGGTAACGCTCCTCCTCCGGGAGATGGAGCGTGTAGCCGAGGGCCTGGCCGCGCGAGACGATCGTCGCCTTCTGCACGGGGAAGCCCTCGCCCATCAGGTGGGACATGAGCGCGTGACCGCCCTCGTGGTAGGCGAGAATCCGCTTCTCCTTCTCGGTCACGACTCGGCGCGTCTGCAGGCCGGCGACGACGCGCTCCATCGCAGCCTCGAAATGCTCCTGGCGAATCTCGGTCGCCTGCTCGCGGCCGGCGAAGATCGCGGCCTCGTTCGCGATGTTGGCGAGATCGGCGCCCGTGAGCCCGGCGGTTTGGCGTGCGATCAACGAAAGGTCGATGCCACCGGCAAGCGGCTTTCCGCGCGTGTGGACGAGGAGGATCTCCTCACGGCCGGCGAGATCCGGGGGCGAAACGACGAGCTGGCGGTCGAAGCGGCCGGGGCGCAGAAGCGCGGGATCGAGATCCTGGAGGCGGTTGGACGCGCCCATGACGATGACCTGGTCGCGCGAGTTGAACCCGTCGAGCTCGACGAGGAGCTGGTTGAGCGTCTGATCCTGCTCGCGGTTCAGGCCGTGTCCGGTACGGGCCATCCCGACCGCGTCGAGCTCGTCGATGAAGATGATCGAGGGCGCATTCTTGCGCGCCTCCTCGAAGAGCTTGCGGATGCGCGACGCGCCGAGTCCCGCGAACATCTCGACGAAGGCCGAGGCGCTCTGCGAGTAGAAGCTCGCCCCCGACTCGTGGGCGACGGCCTTGGCGAGCAGCGTCTTGCCGGTGCCGGGCGGCCCGTAGAGCAGGATGCCCTTCGGCACCCGCGCGCCGAGCACGGCGAAGCGCTTCGGGTAGCGCAGGAAGTCGACGACCTCCTGCAACTCCTCTTTCGCCTCGGTCACGCCGGCCACGTCGGCGAAGGTCACAGAGGAGCTCGAGTTCGGCTCGACGACGGCCGGCTTGATCCGCGGCATCATCGCGAGCGTCCGCCACAGCAGGTAGCAGACGAAGATCATCAGGACCAGGAAGACGACGGGCAGCCAGACCTGGACCAGGTTGGGGATGTCCGAGAAGCTGGCGGCGACCATCACGTGCTGCATCGGCAGGCAGCGCGGAAAGCCTTAGAACGTCTCGACGACCTCGCCGCTCGTCGTGAAGTCGACCCCGCCTGCGCGCCAAGCTGTCATGCACGCGTCGGTGCGCTCCTCGTCGATCCCGCGCGCGGCGTCCTCGACGAA
>JAWVDL010000199.1:0-5872 GCA_033857355.1 Gaiellaceae bacterium
GGCTAGCAGCCGGTGGCGGGAGCCCGGAACCCGGGGTACGGGTTCAGGTCGCCCATGAACGTGTAGCGGCCGTGGTTCGCAGACGGGGTCTGCGTGAGCTGCGACACGTTGTTCGGCGCGAGGCGCAGGAACCACGGCAGGATCGCCTCGTCCTCGGGGTGGTACGTCCCGTCGGTCGCGACGATCGTGTGGTGGACTCCAGCACTGTCCGTCCAGCTGATCGGGCCGCCCTGGCGGAACGTGTTCGTGCCCGCCGAGAAGCCGATCCCGACGACCGGATCGCCGGTCTCGAGGATGTTTGTGCAGCCGTACTGCGGCGCAGTCGGCGTCAGCCAGGGCTCGACCCAGTTGTTCACGAACGGATCGTCGCCCCACTCCGCGATCTCGTGGCTGAGCGCGTGAATGTCCTGCAACGCCCAGTCGTACTGCGGATTGAAGATCCCGGCAGTGACATACGAGGCCCACGCGAACGTCTGCACGGGGGCGTTGCCGTTGCTACCCGTGTTGCCCGAGCCGGCGCCGGCCGCCTTGGTGCCGTGGTAGCCGATCACGCAGCAGTTGTCCGGGCTGCCGATGTAGAGCATCACCGAGTCGGTGAGGTACAGCGGCAGATGGGTCGGATCCGCCTGCGACAGCAGGTTCTGGATCTGGGCCGACCACCATGCGATGTTCACGTCGGCGAAGATCGTGCCGCGGACACTCTGGCGAAGAACGCCCTTGTTCTGAGGTACGACGATCGTGACCGCAGGCTTGACGTTCGGCTGCAAGATCACGTGATACGAGCCGAACTTGTTGAACTGCGAGCGCATCGTCGCATCCTCGAGCTGGACGCCCGAGTTGCCTGCCGAGAGCGGACCGCCGCTGCCGAAGCCGGGGCCGTTCGGGTTGTAGGCCGGGTTCGGCGATCCGTCGGGCAGGAACTCGTCCGGCACGATCACGGTCGAGTGCGGTGTCGTCGTGAAGTCGGCCGGCGTGAACTGCGGCGACTGAAGCGTCGCGTTCAGCACGTCCGTCCCGTTGAACGTCATGCCGCCGACGACCACGTTGATCGGCGTGATGTCTGTGACGATCGTGGTCGAGCAGCCGGCGCCGGAGCACGTGTTCGGGTTGGCGCCGGCCATGTTGTAGCCGTACGTCACGCCGTTGTGCGGATCCAGCGTCGAGCCCCACCAGTGCGCGATCGTCCGCGTCGTCGCCAGGACCTTTGCGCCGCCCTCGGTGGTGGTCTTGGGACTCATGCCGGCGTCCTGCATCACCTGGATGTCGGACGCCTTCGGCGGAGTCGAGCTCTTGGCCGCCGCTCCCGTACCCGCGAACACCGAAGCGATCGCGAACACGAGCGCAGACAGCAAGCCAAGCTTGCGAACTGTCATTCCCTGTCTCCCCTCAATCGTAAAAAGAACCCGCCTGTCCTCGGCGCAGGCAGGGGGCGAATATAGCCGCGAATTCCAGAAATGCCAATAGGCGAACGGGCACGCGTGAAGGCGGAGGACCGCCCGAAGTAGATTTCGCGTCGTGAGCCTGGCGCTGCAAATCCTCGTCTCCGGGCTTGCGGCGGGCGGGGTCTACGGCCTGTTCGCAATCGGGCACGCGGTCGTCTACCGGCTCACCGGCGTCGTCCATCTCGCGCTCGGTGACCTCGTCGCGCTCGCGGTGTTCGCGACGCTCTTCGTCGCGGCTGGAACCGGACCGGTGACGCAAACGAGCGGCGGCGCGCGTTTCTGGCTCGGGCTCGTCGTCGGCGTTCTCGTTTGCCTGGCGGCCGGCGCCGGGGGCTATCTGGCGGCGATCCAGCCGTACCTCGCGCGTGGCTGGACCGTCGGCTGGGTCGCCGCGACGCTCGCGCTCGGCTTCGCGGTCAGGGCGCTGCTTGCGGCCGCGTTTCCACGCCCGAGCTACGTGTTTCCCGATCCGCTGCGCATCGGCCGGATCGGGAATGGCGGCGTCGTCGACCTCGGCGGTGCCTCCATCCAGGTGCGGTCGCTCTTCGTGATCCTCGTGGTGGTCGCGCTCGCGGCCGCTGCGGCGTGGCTGCTCGAGCGGACCCGGTTCGGACGGGCGCTGCACGCCGTCGCCGCCGACGCCGACGGGGCACGCTTCGTCGGGATTCCGGTCGAGCGCTACGTCACGCTCGCCTTTGCGCTCGCAGGAGGTCTGGCGGCCCTCGGCGCGATCGCTGCCGCTCCCGCTGCGCCGTTCGACGTTCAGACCGGGGCGCTCCTCGGCCTGAAGGGACTCGCCGCCGCGGTAGTCGTCGGGTTTGCGTCTCCCTGGCGCGCACTTGCGGCCGGTGTGGCCTTCGGGGTGCTCGAGTCCGTGGTCGCGAACGTCGACGTCGGCGGGCTCAGCCTCGGCCCGTCCTACCGCGAGGTGCTTCCGTTCGGGCTCGTGCTCGTGCTGCTCGCGGCGCGCCCGTTCGCGGACGCGGCGCGCGAGCGCGGGTGAGCGGCGCGGCCGGAGCCCTGTGGCGGACGGGCGTTGCCGTGCGGGAGGCTGCGCGCGACGCACGTAGCGGCTGGACACCGCTTCGCTGGGCGGTCGCCGGCGCTCTCGTCGTCGCAGCTGCGGTTCCGCTCCTGGTGTCCGATCCCGTTCACATTGCGTCGCTGGCGAACTGGCTCTACCTGGCGCTCGCGGCGATCGGACTGGCTGTGCCGGTCGGCCTCGGGCGGATGCCGGTGCTGAGCCAGGGAGCCTTCATGGCGATCGGCGCGTTCACGGCGGCGCTCCTGCGCGCTCGCGCCGGCTGGAGCCTCGAAGCGGCCCTGCCCATAGCGATCCTCGCCGCTGCCACAGGCGGGGTCGTCGCCGGTCTGGGCGTTGTGAGGCTCCGCACCGCCTTCGTGGCCGTCTCGACCTGGCTCGTGACCTGGGTCGTGATGCTCGCGCTGTTGGCCTTTCCCGGGCTGTCGGGCGGCGCGGACGGCCTGATCGTGCCCGCCGGCCGAATCGCGGGCGTCGAGCTGACCCCGGCCGTCCACTATGAGCTCGCCCTCGCCCTTGCCGTACTCGTCGGTCTCTGCTTCGAGGCGCTCCGGCGTTCGCCCTTCGGCCTGGGGCTCGCGGCGTTCGGGGAGCAGCCCGGCGCGGCGCTCAGCCTCGGCGTTCCCGCTTCGCGGCTGCGACTGCAGGCCTTCGTCGCGTCGGCGGCGACGGCGGGCCTGGCGGGTGCGCTCGTGGTGGACCTAGCGGGAATCGCCGACGCGACTGCGTACGGGCCGCTGCTCTCGTTCCAGCTGCTGGCCGTCGTCTTGCTCGGCGGAGGAACGAGGGCCCTCGGCCCGGTCACAGGCGTCGCCGTGCTTGCGTTGCTCTCGTCCGCGGCCGGCTCCGTCGCTGCGCTCGAGCGGTTGCCGGCCGAGCGCTTCGACACGGGGATCGTCGCGGCGCTCATACTCGCCGCGCTCTCGCTCGGCGGAAGGGGCCTCGTGCCTGCGGCCGAGCGGCTCCTCTCGCGACGCTCGCCGCCGCCGCGGCGCGTCTCGGATCCGGCGCCTCGCGCAGGCGCGCCACGCGCACTCGTCGCATCCGGCCTGGGACTGCGCTTCGGAGAGCTCGTCGCCCTGAACGACTTCGAGCTCAGACTCGAGCCTGGCACGGTCGCGGCGCTGATCGGGCCGAACGGTTCGGGCAAGACGACTGCGCTCCGCCTGCTCGCAGGCAGCGAGTCCGCGGGGGGCGCCACCATCCACCTGGGCGAGGCCGACGTCTCCGCTACGCCCGTGCCCGAGCGCGTGCGGCTCGGGATCGTCCGAACGCTGCAGGCAACCTCCGTCTTCGAGGATCTGACCGCGCTCGAGAACGTCCTGGTCGGCGCGGCAGCCCGCCGGCGCTACGGAGGGTTCGTCCGCAGTGCCACCTCGACTCCACTCGCCCGGGTCGAGTCCGCAACGGCGCGCAGTGCCGCGTTCGCGACCCTCGACGAGCTCGGACTGGCCGGCGAGTGGGATCGCCCTGCCGGCGAGCTCTCGACACTCGATCGGCGCGTTCTGATGCTGGCCGCGGCCGTCGCGGCGCGGCCGAGCGTGCTGCTCGTCGACGAGCTTTCTGCTGGAGCCGGTCACAGCGAGCTGCCACGGCTCGCCGAGGCCGTCGAATCGCTGCGCGCGCGCGGCCTCGCCGTCCTGCTCGTCGAGCACAACCTCCGCCTCGTCCGCGCGGTCGCGACGCACGTCACGGTGCTCGACGCAGGCGTGACGATCGCGTCCGGCACCCCGGACCAGGTCGCCGCGGATCCGGCGGCCCGAGCCGCCTACCTGGGACGACACCGTCTCTAGACTCGCGATTCGCATGCGCGGTCTCGCCCTCGTTGCGGTCGTTCTCGCGTCGCTTTCGGCCTGCGGCTCGGGCGGGGGACCGAAGGGAACGCTGACGATTGCCGTCAACGCGCCCTTCTCCCAGAGCCCGTACGTCGGCGAAACGCTGTTCCGCGGAGCCGATCTTGCCGTCCAGGAGATCAACGTCTCCGGCGGCGTGAAGGTGGGCCAACGGACCTATCGGCTGCGGATCAAGCGCTTCGACAACGGGCTTTCGCCCGGCAAGGCGCTCCAGAATGTGCGGCGTGCAGCCGCCGACCGAGTGGTTGCGATCGTCGACGAGGGCACCGGGGTGGACGCTTCGTGGCGCGTGGCCGGCGCGGCCGGGATCCCGATCGGGATCACCTACCAGGGCGGTCTCGGTCTGGTGGACGAGGAGCGGCGGCCGAACGTCTTCCGGATCGCGCCCACCGATCGCGGCGTGGCCTTCCGGCTGGCCGAGTACCTGATCCCGAAGAAGCTCAAGGTCGCGCTGCTCGCGGACGACACCGGCTACGGCCGCCAGGGGCAAGCCGCTCTCCGGAAGGCATTCGGCTCGAATCCGGAGAGCGTGGCAGCTCGTGCGACGCTGCCGGCTTCGTCCAGCGACCTGGCTCCACAGATCCTTCGCGTGCGCCGCTCGGGCGCGACTGCCCTGCTCGTCTGGGCGCAGGCGGCCACGATCGCGAAAGCCGTCATCGCAGCACGCAGCGCCGGGTGGAACGTTCCGATCTTCACGCCGCCTGACGGCGAGGATCCACTCGTCCGCCAGCAGCTCGCGGGCCACCCCGCCTGGGTCGACGGGCTCACGTTCGCCTCAGGGCGGATGACCGCGGAGGTGGGGACGGGCCCTTGGGACGCGTTCCAGGGCAAGTACGAGGCCGCGTACGGCGCCGCTCGGGTCGGAGTGCGTACGCGTGAAGGTCGACAGGTCGTCCAGCCGCCGGACTACGCCATGTACTCGTACGACTTCGTCAACGTGCTCGCCGCCGCGCTCTTCCGGGCCAAGGCCGTGCACGGCGATGCGCTGCTCCGCGCGCTCGAGCAGGTCACGGTCCAGGGCGCGAACGGCGACGAGCGGGGCTTCAACGCGCACAATCACGAGGGCGTGGTGGACGACGACGTCTACTTCGCGCGCTTCCACGACATGGTCTTCCGTCCGGTGAAGGACGACCCGCTTTCGGCGACTCTTCCTCCCATCGAGCAGCGCAGGTGAGCCTCCGCCTCGCCGTGGGTGTCGCCGGCGCCGCGACGGCTTGCCTCTATCCCACGGCTGCGGCCGCGGCCGGGCCTGCTTTGCTCGGTCTCCCCTCTCCAGTCACGCCGCTGACCGCGCAGCCGCCCTTGGGGGTCCGCGATGCGAGAGTGCCGGGACGACGCCCGCGCGGGCGCGTAGACGCGCGGACTCGCGTGATCGCCGAGCTCGACGCGAGCGGGGCGCCGGTCGCGGTGAGCGCGATCCAACGGCTGACGATCCACGGCGTCGGCGACTACTTCTTTGCGATCCCCGCCCCGCTCAGAGACGTGCTCCCGGGGCCCGGGACGCAATCCGAGCCGGGCCTACGTCCTGGGATGGT
>JAWVDL010000200.1:0-5628 GCA_033857355.1 Gaiellaceae bacterium
AACCAGCGCCAGGCGACCTCCTCGCACGCCGAGCGCAGCGTGTAGAACACCCCTCGCGCAATGAGCGCGTGCGCGCGCCGGCGTCTGGGCCGCAAGCGTGCGCGCGCATGTGAGAGACCGACGAACAGCACCGCCGCGGCGCCGAGTCCGATCGCGACACCCGCTGCGGTCGGAACCCGCGGCTGTACGGATCCCTGCGCAAACGCCAGCAACGCCGCCGCTACGCATACATACACGGACGTCCGCCGCCAGAGCCTGCGCGCGTCGTCAGTCATCGGTGCCGGCCCTGACTCCCGCCGCCACCATGTAGAGCGAGGACTCGTTCACCCCGTCGAGCCGAAGCAGCGTGTCGACTCGCCGGTCGTAGAAGCCGCCCAGGGGTACCGCGGCAAGGCCGAGCGCAGTCGCCGCAAGGAGCAGGTTCTGCGCGAGGTGCCCGCACTCGAGCAGAGCGAAGCGGTAGCCGCGTACGCCGTACTTGAACCGCGTACGCCAGAACATCGCGGAGACGACGAAGAGCACACCGCAGCCGAGCGCCGCGTCGTCGTAGACCGTCGCGGCGCGCACGTCCTCCTCGAAGTCGCCCTGCCGGATCTGCTCGAGCACGCGCCGCAGCGGATCGAAGTGGTAGAGCGCGGGCGGGAGATCGTGTACCCGCCACGGGAGTACGTAGATCTCGAGCGGGAAGAGGCCGCCGCCGGAAGGCACGGTCCGCAGTTGCGGGCCGAGGCCCGGAGCTCCGATGTCCAGCTCATGAGTGACGCCGTACGCCGCATGGAGAAGGGCTGTCAGATCCGCAAGTTGCAGAGGAGCTTCGGTGAACGCGCGGTCCGAGCGTCGGCCCTCGACGACGTCGGCGAACGACGTTGACGGCAGCGTCGGCTGAGGCAGCGGGACGGCCGGAAGATGGCTCGACCGCTTCACCGAGCGAAGCGTGCTGACCCGAAGGCCCAGGTGCGAGTCGAGGAGCCCGCCGCGAGTCTGTCGGGCCGCGAAGCTCGGGTAGAGCTTGGACGCCTCGTGAAACTCCTCGGCCGGATCGTCCCGCGCCGGCTCCGGGCCGCCGAAGACGAGCGAAGCGGACCGCACACTGTGGACGTATTCACCTACCGGCGCGGCGCTCATGGAAAGGGATGCGGGTAGGGATTGACGTCGTCGAACGTGGCGGGCTCGCCACGCAGTCCGAGCTCGAACGCCGCGCGGTACAGGCGCGCGCCGCCGAGATAGCGCGCGTCGTACGCCACGTCGAGCGGCTGAAGCTCGGGCGCCACGACCTTCGCGACCCGCAGGCCTGCGTCGGCGATGTCGGGTGCGGTGACGTCGACCGCGTACGCGGTCACGCCACGCGCGGCGAGCCGGCGGCAGAGTGCCTCGATCTGGCTGGTGACATCCTCGCCTTCGAGCGGCAGCACTTCGCCCATCGCGCGCTCCTCGAGCGATGCGTCGAGGAATGCAGCGTGCGTCGCATGCTCCGGGTTCGCGTAGAAGCGAATGTGATCGTCGAACCCGTCCAGGTCCGAGAAGTCGTCGGCGAAGCGGCGAACACGTCCCTCGTGCGACATCGCTCGCGCCCAGGCGCGGACCGCGAAGGCTTCGCCGAGTGCGTCCTGCCAGGCCGCGCCTACGGTCGACGCCGCCGCCGCTCCAACGGCAAGTGGAGCACCGTCGGCCGTGGTTCCGCGGACGATTCCGACGACCGTTGGGACGTCATGGAAGCACGAGAGATCGATCGCCGAGTAGGCCAGACCGGAGGCGCGGAAGTAGCGATCGTCGAATGCGACCAGCTCGGGTGCGGAGCTCCAGTCGAGCCGCGGGAGCGACAGGCGCCCGTACCAGGTCAACATGAACGCATCGCGCTCGATCAGCTCGAGAAGCCCGCTGAGGACAGCCTCCTCGAAAGTCGCGCCGCACGCGGTGCCGTTGCTCGTGGAGTAGGCGATTGGCTCCTCGCCCGCGTCCTCGGGCGAGCGCCAGCGCAGGTAGACGAGCTGAGCCGGGAGATACGCCGGCTCGTTCGACGGCAACGCCACCGCCGGCACCCAGCGAACGCGCGTGTCGGCGGTGAAGGCCTTGAACGGGAAACGGGCTCGCGCGTACTGCCGCGGATGGAAGAGCACGAAGCGGGCCGGGTCGACCGCGGGTGGACCCAATTCGCGGGCAGTCGCCAGCGGAAGGCCCTCTGGAAGCCAGGAAGCCGAGTAACGCTCGGCAACCTCGCCTAGCGCTGCGGCCAGCGCCTCGTCCCGGCCGGGTGCGCAGCCGCCCGCCCTGAAGTCGGTGGTGAAGCCGATCAACGGCTCCAGGTCTGCGAGCAGGCAACCAACGCGAACCAGCCGCGCGTCATCCGGGCCGCCGGACAGTTCGCTGTGGCCGCGGACGAGCCCCCAGTACGGCGAGACGAGCGTGCGCAGGCGAGCGAGCGACTCGGGCAGGGACGTTTGCGTCGCGCATCGTGAGATGACCGCGCTCATCTGAGCGCTCCGTCGAACCAGGGCGACGGCAGAGCGGTTGCCGCTGTGTCGCTGCACGATGCGCAGCGCGGGACGCGCCAGACATGGTGCGCTGCCACTGTCACGGGCGGTCCCAACTCGAGCGCGTGGACCACGCCGGGAAGCGAAGCGCTCCGTCCCACGAGCCACCTGAGCGCGAGCCAGCCGGCGAGCCCGGCGACGGTGCGGCGGATCGGCACCGGGTCGGGATACGCCGCCGGCGCGGCATCGAGCGACCAGAACTCCGCCGCGTAGCCGGAGGTGGACGCGCGCCGGATGCGGAAGCAGTCGTAGCACGCGGTCTCGCCTGGAACGAAGAGCGGCCCGATCGGTGCGACTCGGCCGTCACACGGGAGCAGTGCGAGCCACACGGTCCCGTCGGCGAGACACGCGCGGTTCCACGCGTCGAGCTCGTGTAGCTCGGCCGCGGCAGGCGCGACGAGCGTGAGGGCGCGCGCGGCCGTCGGGCTCGCCCCGAGTGGGACATGCTCTAGCTGCTCGACACCGGAGCGTCGGAGCACGCGGCCCACGTCCTCCCCGAGCGGGGCACTGCCCGCGATCGTCACCTCGGCTCGTTCGAGGGCATCGCGAACCGCGAAGGCGTCGAGACCGGACCGGTCGGTGGCGAGCAGCAGCCGAAGTGTCTCGTCGCGATCGGGACACGGCGACGGATCAGGAAGCGGGCCGGACAGCAGACGATGCTCGGCGAGCAGCGCCAACGCGTGGTCGATCGCCGGCGCAGCGGCCTCGCCGAGCACCGCGACGATGTCCGGCACCGCATGCTCGCCGTCGAGCAGCGGGAGAAGGGCCGGGAGCAGGCGCGCCGCCGCCGCGCCGTCGAAGACGACCGCCGACTGCGCATAGTCGAGCACGACCTTGCCGTCGTCACAGGCCAGCCTGTACCACGGCTTCAGCAGCGGTCTCTCCGGGACGACGGCGGTCACGTCTAGTCCCGAGCTCAGATCGAGCAGCAGAGGCTGATGCAGAGATACGAGCAAGAGCACGAGCACTGGCCGCCGCCGGTCTCGGGCTCTACCGTGGCGAACAGTGCGTCGCCGAACCCCTTCTCGACGACCTTCAGATCGAGGAGCTCCTCGGTCAGTTGGCGAAACATCCTCACCTCCATTTCGACTTCGATGTGTTGTCTATTTAAGCAACAAAACGGCAGGCTGATCGTGTCGAAAGCGTGACGAGTCGTCCACAGCCGCGCTAGCGGCTGAAATGGACCTGTCCTGCCGCTACCAGACGGAGTGCAGGAGCTCGGCAACGTCCGCCGGACTCGCAGGACGCGGATTCGCCTTCGCGCCCGCGCGCTCGGCGGCCGCCGCCGCGACCTCGTCGAGCTCGTCCTCGGGGACCCCGAGATCGCGCAGCCGCTCGAAGCCTCCGAGCCGCCCTAGCTCCTCCGTACGCGCGACCGGATCGCCGCCTAGCGCCTCGCCGAAACGCCGGAGTGAGTCGCCCGCGACCGGCTCGTTGAAGCGCAGCGCCGCCGGAAGGACGATCGCGTTGAGCGCGCCATGCGGCAGGCCGTAGCGACCTCCGAGCGCCTGGGCCATCGCGTGCCCGAGCGCGAGCATCGAGCCTCCGAGAGCGGCCCCAGCGTGCATGGCTCCTTCGAGCAGGCCGCGACGGCTCTCGAGGTCATGCGGCGAGTCGACCACGCGCGGCAGGAACTCCGAGATCAGGCGCGCACCCTCGAGCGCGTGCCGGTCCGCCTCCTCGTTGTGTCCGTTCACGTAGAGCGCCTCCGCGCAGTGCGCAAGCGCGTTCATGGCCGTCCCGACCGTCTCGGCCCGCGGCAGGTCGAGCGTCAGCTTCGGGTCGTACAGGGCACCGGCCAGCTCGGCGCCTGCACCGCCTCCTCGCATCTTGCGGTCTTGGTCTCGCACGCCGAAGAACGGCGTCCATTCGGCACCCGCGTAGGTGGTCGGGACGGAGACGAGCGGAAGTCCGGCCTCGACGCCGACCGCCTTGCCCAGGTCGATCGCGCTGCCGCCGCCGAGCGCGAGAACGCCGTCCGCTCCCGAAGCGCGCACTGCTGCCTCGCCGACGCGGTCCGAAGGTACCTCCCGCCAGCGGCCGACCGGCTCGACGCCGAGGTCGACTCCGTCCCACCGCTCACTCGCGACGAGGAACGGCCGCTCGATCCCCAACTCGCGCAGGACGCCGGGAAGCTCCTCGAGCCCCCAGCGGACGATCACGGCAGGCGCTCGCGCGCGAACTCGAGAAACGCCTCGGCCGCCCGCGTCGCGGAGCGTCCTGTCGCACGCACGACGGAGATCTCCCGTGCAGCCTCGAGGCCCTCCACCCGCGCCGCGGCGAGCGTGCCCGCGCGCAACTCGGGCTCGATCGAGGAGCGCGAGATGAACGTCACGCCGTAGCCGCCCGCCACGGCGCTCTTGACCGACTCCTGGAGACCGAGCTCGAGGGCCACGTCGAGGTCGCGCAGGCGAGTGCCCACGCGGCGCAGCTCGTCCTCGATCACCTGGCGGACGCCCGCGCCTTCCTGCATCACGATCAGCGGCTCGGAGCGCAGCTCGTCGAGCGAGATGGTGCGGTTGGCGAAGCGATGATCCGGCGGGCACGCGAGGACGACCTCGTCGCGGAAGAACGGCTCGAAGGTGACCGAGCGGTGGCGACGCGCGGCGCCCACGATCCCGAGCTCGAGCTCGCGGCTTGCGACGAGCTCGACCACCGCCGACGTGTCGAGGACGGTCAGCGCGACCGTCACCGAAGGATGCGCCGCCTGGAACTCACAGAGGAGCAGGGGGAGGATCGCGCCGCCCGGGCCGCTGGAGGAGCCGAGCTCGAGGCGACCGGAGATCTCCGTCTCGTCGTCGCGGGTGACCTCGTCGACGAGCTGCTCCTCGAGCGCAAGCAGGCGCTGCGCGCCGCGGTACAGTCGCAGCCCTGCCTCGGTCGGCTCGACGCGCCGGCCGGAACGGTCGAAGAGCTGGCGTCCTAGCCGCTTCTCGAGGGCGCGGATCTGCAGGCTCACCGCCGGCTGAGTCACGCCGAGGCGCTCGGCGGCCTGCGAGAAGCTCTTGCGCTCCACGACGGCGCAGAAGGTGGCGAGCTGACGCGTGTCCATAAGCAAACCTTATCCGAGGAACGGACTAGCATCCCCTCGTGTCCG
>JAWVDL010000201.1:0-3304 GCA_033857355.1 Gaiellaceae bacterium
CGCGCCGCTCGACGCCGACCAGGGACTGTCCCAGAAGATCTTCTACTTCCACGTCCCGATCGCGCTGACCGCCTACGCCTGCTTCGGCTGGGGCGCCTGGAAGGCCCTGCTCCACCTCTGGAAGCGCGAGCCGGGCGCCGATCTCGAGAGCTACGTCGCGATCCACCAGGGCGTCATCTTCGGTGCGCTCACGCTGCTCACCGGGTCGATCTGGGCGCGCGCGTCGTGGGGTGTCTGGTGGACGTGGAGCTCGAACCAGCTCGTGCTCTTCCTCGTCCTGTTCCTCTTCTACTGCGCCTACTTCATGCTGCGCTTCTCGGTCGATCCGGGTCCCCAGCGTGCGAACTTCTCCGCGGTGTACGCGCTGTTCGGCGTGGCGCTGATCCCGGTGAGCTTCCTGGCGATCCGGCTCGCGAGCGACTTCATCCACCCGACCGTCTTCACCTCGGCGGGGCCCCAGATGTCCGCGAAGATGTTCTTCACGTTCTGCGTCTGCCTGGCCGCGATGCTCTCGCTCGCCGCGACGCTGAACGCCGTCGAGCTGAGCGGCAAACGGCTGGACGCCCGGTTGCGCGAGCTGCGGGAGGCGCTCGCGTGAGCTCGGGCGAGAAGTACGTTGCCGCGGCATATCTCGTCGTGTTCGTCGGCGTCCTGGCCTACGTCCTGATCATCGCGACGAAGCTGGCGAGGCTCGAGCGCGAGGTCGGCGAGCTGGCGGAGCTCGCGAAGCGGAGGAAGGCGGAGAGCCTTGGTTGAGCTGCTGTTTTGGCCCGCGCTGATCGCGTACGGCGAGGCGGCCGTGGCTTTTGTCGGCGCCTCGCGGCGCCCGGCGCTTGCGGGACGGCTCGGCACCTGGGGAATCCGGATCGGCTGGCTCGCGCAGACCGCGCTGCTCGCCGCGCAGGCGGCTCGGGCGGACGGCTTCCCGTGGGCGAGCTGGGCCGGCTCGCTGAACCTGTTCGTCTGGCTGGTCGTCAGCGGCTATCTGATCTGGGGCTGCCGTGCCCGCTACCGGCTGCTCGGTCTCGGCGTCGCACCTCTCGCGTTCGCGCTTCTCGCGCTCGCGCGCGTGGGCGGGGGCACCGGAATCGGGAACGAGAGCCACTACTCCAATCTCTTCCTCGTCCTGCACGTCGGCCTCGTGCTCGCGGCATTTGCCGGATTCACCCTGGCCGCGCTCCTCGCCGGGCTCTATCTCTGGCAGGAGCGGCGGCTCAAGTCGCGGGCGGCCAGCGTCCTGCGCATCTCCGTGCCGTCTCTTGCGACCCTCGACGAGCTTGGGGGACGGATGATCGCCGTTGCGCTACCGGCCCTGACGCTGGGGATCGGCGTGGGCTTCCTGCGGCTGCGCTCGAACGGCGGCGGCCTCGACGCGCTGATGGCGGTCACGGTCGTGACCTGGCTCGTGTACGGCGCGTTCCTCGTCCTCCGCTACGGCGCCGGCTGGCGTGGGCGGCGTGCCGCGTACCTCGCACTCGCCGGCTTCGCGCTCGTGCTCGCTGTGCGCCTCGGCCTTCCCGTTACTCACTTTTCGTGACCCATTCGACGACATCACACGGCCTCTGGAGCGCGATCACGCTGCGCATCGCGGCGTCCTCAGTCGCGCCCGTATCGGCCGATACGCGCGCTCCCTGCGTCCTTGCGCTGCTTGGTGCTCGCACCCCAGAGTTCCGCGCATGCCGCCGAACGGATCACGGATGAGCGATCTCGTTCTCGTCGGAACGTCCCACCATCGCGCCCCGGTCGAGTTGCGGGAGCGCGTCGCCGTTCCGAGAGAGCAGGTCGTCGAGCTCGCGCGGGCTCTGGCGGGCGCGAAGGGCGAGGCCGTGTGCCTCTCGACGTGCAACCGCACCGAGCTGTACATGGCCGGGCCGGACGCCGAGTCGCGCGCCGAGGCGGCCCTCCTCGAGCTCTCCGGTTTGCGGGAGGACGAGTTGGCGCCCGCGCTCTACCGGCTCCGCGACGAGGCGGCTGCGCTGCACCTCTTCCGCGTCGCGGCGGGGCTCGACTCGCTCGTGCCGGGCGAAGGCGAGATCCTGGGGCAGGTGCGCACGGCGTATGAGGCCGGTGCGACGGGCCCCGTGCTCGACCGGGTCTTCCGCCAGGCGCTCTATGCCGGAAAGAAGGTTCGCTCGCACACCGCCATCGGGGAGAGCCCCGCTTCGGTCTCCTCCGCGGCCGCCGCGCTCGCCCAGCAGGTCTTCGGGGAGCTGAGCGGCCGCCGGATCCTCGTGATCGGCGCCGGCAAGGTGAGCGAGCTCGCGGCCCGGAATCTCCTGTCTCGCGGCGCGGAGATCGCCTGGGTAGCCAACCGGAGCGTCGACGCGGCCGCCGACCTTGCCCGGCGTTTCGGCGGCGAGGCGCTGGCACTCGACGCGGCGGCCGGAGAGCTGCGCAACGCGGACGTGGTCGTCTCGTCGACGAGCTCGGCGGACTTCGTGCTGCTGCGGGCAGACGTCGAGGCGGCCGTCTCCGGTCGCAAGGGCCGTCCGCTGCTCTTCGTCGACCTGGCCGTTCCGCGCGACCTCGATCCCGAGATCGGCCGCCTGCCGGATTGCTACCTGTACGACATCGACGATCTCGAAGCGGTCGTCGCCGAGACCCTCGCCGGCCGACGCCAGGAGGGGAAGCGCGCCGAGGCGATCGTCGCGGACGAGGCCGAGCGCTTCCGCGAATGGCGCGCATCGCTGGACGTCGTCCCGGCAATCGCGTCGCTGCGCGCACGGGCCGAGGAGATCCGAACGGCCGAGCTCGCAAAGGCGGAGGGGCGCCTGGGACGCCTGACCGAGGGCGAGCGGCTCGCCGTCGAGTCGGTGACCTCGCAGATCGTCAACAAGCTCCTCCATCTCCCAACCGTCCGGATGAAGCAGGCAGCCGCGGCAGCCGATGGGGTGGTCTATGCTGAGGCGGTGCGGCACCTGTTCGGCCTCGAGGAGGAGCAGCGCTGAAGCTCGCCGAGCTCATCGGCCGGCCGCTTCCCGTCCAGGCTCCGACCGCATTCGTGCGCGTTCGGCCTCGTGGCGCACGCACCTGCGGCGCCCCGAAGGCCGGTCGCTTCCGCTGTGCTGATTCGCGTCGGCTCCCGCGGCAGTAGGCTCGCCGTCACCCAGGCCGAGCTCGCGGTGGCACGCTTGCGCCGGCCGGGGGTGGAGATCGCGCTCGTGCCGATCACGACCGCGGGAGACCGCGACCGGACGAAGCCGTTCGGCGAGATCGGCGCCCGCGGCGTCTTCGTGAAGGAGCTCGAGGAAGCGCTGCTCGAGAGTCGCATCGACGTCGCCGTCCACTCCGCGAAGGACATGAC
>JAWVDL010000202.1:0-3287 GCA_033857355.1 Gaiellaceae bacterium
GCGCTCAGCGGGAGCCGGTAGCGCGTCCGTCCGACCATCAGGACCCGCGGCTTCACTCGGCGATCCTCTCGAGCAACGCCTCGATCTCGCGGTAGGCGACCTCAGCGTCGAAATGGGCCACGGACTCGACCGCGTTCGCACGCAGGCGCTCCTGCAGAGCCGGGTCTGTGTAATAGCGCTCGATCGTCGAGGCGAGGGCGGCGGGATCGCCCGGCGGCACGAGCAGCCCGTTCTCCCCGTCGCGCACGATCTCGGACACGCCTCCGGTATCCGTGGCGATCACGGGTGTTCCGAGCGCCAGCGCCTCGACGAGCATGTGCGGGAAGTTCTCCCAGCTCGACGAGAGCAGCCCCGCGTCGGCGGCCTTCAGCAGCTCGAGCACCGTCTCGCGGGACACGGGCCCGAGGAAGCGCGCGCGCGTCCCGAACAGGCCGAGCCGCTCGGCGTGCGCGTGCAGGCGATCCCGAAAAGGCCCCTCCCCGGCCAGGACGAGCGACACGTCCGGGAGGAGGTTCAGCGCCTCGAGGGAGACGTCGATCGACTTCTGCGGCACGAGCCGGCCGGCGAACACGAGCGTCTTGCCCTCGAAGCCGTGGCGGCGGCGCAGCTCCTCGCGCCCGGGCAGCTCCGGAGGACGCGGCACGGGATTCCGAACGAGCGTCACCCGGTCGGCCGGCAGTCCCCAGCGCAGCGCGAGCTCTCGCAGCGCCTCGCTCGGCACGATGATGTGCGTCGCCCGCTTCAGCTCGAGGTCGCGTGCGAGGCGGAGCAGCTTGATCCGCGCACCGCCCGTCTGCTGGAACGTGTCGAGGTCGGAGGCCCAGAGCCCGAAGCGGATCGAGCGCTCGAAGACCGGGTCCGAGGTCAGCTTGACGAGGATCGGCTTTCGCGCCAGCGCCGTCCCGAGCGTGCTGCGTCCGATCATCCCGGTCGAGTAGACAACCTGCGCACGCCGGGCCGCCCGCCGGACGGTCGCCACGGCGAGCGCGTGCCGGACCCCGATCGGTGCGCGCCGCGACGCCCAGTGCACCGGATAAGGCTGCGGCGCCGGCTCGCGGTCGGCCATCGTCGCCGCCTCGACCTCGTGACCGCGCCCCTGCAGGTACGCAGCGAGCTCCGGCGCGTGACTCGCCGGCCCGCCGACGTCGGGGGGCCACATGCCGGAGACGATCAGGATCCTCACGGCAGCAGCGGGTCGGGGGCGCCGAGCTCGGGCGTCGCCGGGACCGTTCTTCCCGGCTCCTTCCGCAGCCTCAGCACCATCACGGTCCAGACGGCGGCGAACACGACCGACGCGACCAGGAACGCTGCGGCGGCGCCCGTCGCCCCGTACAGCCAGGCGAGCACGATCAACAGCGGGATCAGCACGACGATCTCGAGCGACTGAGCGACGATGCGCAGCTCCGGGCGGCCGATCGACACGGGGTACGACTTCGTCCAGCCCCAGACGACCTGGATCGCGCCCACGACGAGCATCAGCCGCATCGCGTCGACCGCGCCGAGGTAGGGCACCCCGTGCTTGTCCTTGTACGCGAGCCGGATGAACCACGGCGTCAGCCAGAGCAGCGGCGGGACGAGAACGATCATCGCGGCGGTCGTCCCCATGACGTAGCGGCGCAGCATGCGGTAGAGCAGGTCGGTGCGCCCGCTCTCGACCTGATGCGTCTGCTCGGAGAGCAGGACGAGGCGCGCGGGCGAGCTGAGGGCTGCAAAGGCGTTCTGCGGGGCCTGGGCGACCCGGAAGTACGCCACCTGCACCGGCCCGGTCACGATCCCGACGAGCAGCGTCCCGAGAATCCCGCGCATCGGGCTGAGCACCGAGCCGATGCTCGACTTGACGACGAAGCTCTTGAAGTCGCCTCGGTCCTCCGCGAGCGGCTCGCGGGCGCCCTCCGGATACCTGCGCACGGCGATCCAAGCGACCGCGCCGATCGCGGCGGTCGCGACGACCTGCGCGATCACGATCGCCGTCACGGCGGCCGTCACTCCGCGTGGCGCGCCGAGCGCGATCGCGGCCAGCCTCAGCGCCATCGACACCACGAGGAAAGCCGCGCGGACGTCGTAGCGCCTGCGCACCACCAGAACGGCAGCGGCGACTCCCTCGGGCGCCTGCACGAGCGGGAGCAGCGACGCGACGAGGATCGGCAGGCCAAGGCCGTTCTGCCGGAAGACGGCGTGTGCGATCGCGGCGAGCACCGCCAGGCAAACGGCGCCGATCACTCCGCCGGCGATCTTCAACGCGAGCCCGACGCGGAAGAGCTGGCGCAGGCGGCCCCAACGGCCCGTGCCCACGTAGCGGAAGCCGTACTTGACGAGCGCCTCGTCCACCGTGAGGTCCGCGAAGAGCTGGAAGAACCCGGTCGCGGCGAGCACGACGCCGAGGAGGCCGAACTCCGTCTTCGAGAGCGCCCGAGCCGCGACGATCGTGGCGGCGAACCCGAGCAACGCCGACGCGTAGACGCCGCCAGCCGTCGCCGAACGGCGCCAAAAGACCCGCGAGCGCATGCCGCGAAGCAGTATAGGAGCGCTGACCTCCTAGTTAGAGTTGGCCACTTGCCGGCGACGACCGTCCAGAGCACGGCTGTGCGCGCACGCAGAGGCGCGCGCGAGCTGACTGTTCTCGACTGGGGCGCCGTGCTGCTCGGGCTCGCGATTCCGGCGATCTTCCTGCACATCAAGTACCAGCCCGGGATTCAGATCGGCGCGGGCTCGACACAGGTCGGGATCGAGCTCTCGGATCTCGCCGTCCTGGCCGTCGCCGCAGGGGCCGCGCTGGCCGGGTTCAGGCTCGACTTCGCTCCGCTCGCTCCGGCGCGGTGGGTGTGGATCCTCGGCGCGGCCTTCCTGGCGCTCGTGCTCGCGGGGACGTTCTATCCGCTGCTCGGCAAGCACGACTACCGCTTCCTCGTCCACTTCGTCACTGCCGCCAAGTTCGCGGAGTACGCGGTCCTCGCGCCGGCCCTCCCACTCCTGCTCCGCGCGCAGCGGCAGCTCGAGCTGCTGCTCTGGGCCGTCGCGGGCTGGAGCGCCGCGGCCACCGCTTGGGGACTGCTCCAGTTCGCCGGCCTCGTCAACGAGCTCGAAGGGCGCCGGCCGCTGCAGCGCGAGCCTTCCTTCGTGGGCATCCACGACTTCGCGGCGCTGTCCGGAATCGCGCTGGCGATCGCGCTTGCGGTGCTGGTGCTCGGCCGGCCCGCGGGCACGCGGCGAACGCTGGTCGCTGTTTGCGGAAGCGCCGGAGCGATCGGGCTCGTGCTCGCCGCCGCGGCTGCCGGAGGCGTCGGGAT
>JAWVDL010000203.1:0-7213 GCA_033857355.1 Gaiellaceae bacterium
ACGAGTACGACCAGGGCAACCTCGCGAACCACGAGCCGGACCGCGACCGCAAGCTCCTGATGAAGCGGCACGAGATCGACTCGCTCTACGGCAAGATCCGCGAGAAGGGCCTCACGCTCGTGCCGACGAGGCTCTACTTCAAGGACGGGAAGGTCAAGGTCGAGATCGCGGTCGCGCGCGGAAAGGAACTGCGCGACAAGCGCCGCGACCTCGTCCAGCGCGACCAGCAGCGCGAGATGGAGCGCGCGCTCAAGTCGTCTCGGCGTTAGCGACCGCGAACAGCCTCCACTCGCCCGGGACGCCTTTCAGCTCGGCGGTGCCGCGATCCTCGAACTCGATCCCGGCGCCCGCCACGAGGTCGTGGACGGTGCCGGAGACCAGCACCTCGCCGGTCCCGGCCTTCGCAGCCACCCGTGCGCCGATGTTGACGGCGATCCCGCTCAGCTTTCCGTCCAGCAGCTCGCACTCGCCGGTGTGGAGGCCTGCGCGAACGTCGAGCCCGAGCTCGCGCACCGACTCGACCACCGCTCGCGCGCAGCGGATCGCCCGCACGGGCCCGTCGAAGCTCGCGAGAAACCCGTCCCCCGCCGTGTCGAGCTCGTTGCCGCGGAAGCGCTCGAGCTCCCGGCGGACACGCTCGTGATGGAGCTCGAGCAAATCGCGCCAGCGCCGGTCGCCGAGCTCGGCGGCCCGCGCGGTCGATCCGACGAGGTCGGTGAACAGGACCGTTGCAAGCACGCTGTCGGGCTCGGGTGCCTCGCGCACGCCGGTGAGGAACTTGCGGATCTCGCCGATCACGTCCTCGCCGCCGTCTTCGCCCCAGGGCACGTGGTCGGTTCCCGGCAGCTCGACGTAGCGGGCGCCGCGGATGTGCTTCGCGAGGTACCGGCCGTTCTCGACGTGGCAGACCGGGTCGCCGACGCGGTGGACGACGAGCGTGGGGACGTTCACGGTCGGGATCACGTCGCGCACGTCGATCTCGAACGCCATGTTCATGAAGGTCACGGCCGTGCGTGGCGTCATCGCCTCGACCTGGAGTCTCCCTGTCCACTCGGTCAGGCGCAGGTCGCCGGCGCGGGACGGCCAGAAGTAGTCGACGAAGCGCCCTTTCCCCCAGCGCTCGTAGACGTTCGCCATCGAGCTTTCGTGCTGCTCGCGAGTCGCCTCGCCCCATGGCCAATCGTCGGTCGTCTCCTCTTTCACCTCGGCGCCGACCAGGAGCAATGCATCGGTGCGCTCGGGATAAGTGGCGGCGAACAGAACCGACATCGGGCCGCCCTCCGAGACGCCGATCAGCGACGCTCGCTCGGACTCGGCGGCGTCCATCACCGCGCGGACGTCGTCCATCCGCTCTTCGAGGGTTCCGATCTCGACCCGGTCGGAGAGCCCCATCCCGCGCTTGTCGAACAGGATCAGCCGCGAGAACGAGGCGAGGCGCTGGCAGAAGCGCCGGTACTCCGGGAGCTCCCACAGCACGCGCAGGTTCGAAATCGCGCCTGCGACCCAGACGATGTCGCGCGGGCCGTCTCCGACGACCATGTAGGCGATATCGACGCCCTCGCTGTCTGCGTACCGAATCTCAGGCGTGCTCATCGCGCAAGCGGCCCGCGGAGGTGGATCCGGCCCGGCGCCGGGATGTAGCCGAGCTTTTCGTTGACGCGCCGCATCGACGTGTTCCGCACCTCGTTCGTCGTGTCGAGCAGGTCGAGCCCGTGCTCGATTGCCCAAGCGATCTGCGCCCGCTTGAGCGCGCTCGCGATGCCGCGACCGCGCCAGGCGCGTTTGACGCCCGTCATGGCATGTATCGCGTGGCCGGGGCGGGCCTGAGAGAGGCGGAGCATCGCGTAGCCGACCGGCTGATCTTCCGCGACGGCGATCCACGTTTCCTTGCCAGGGCCGTAGAGGTGGTGCCGAACCCAGTCCTCGAGTGGGCGCATCACCTCGTCCTCGGCGCCCGGGACGTCCGCGATCGATTCGCGCCCGACGTCGTAGAGCGGCTGAGCGAGCTCGGGATGCTCCGCGAGCGTGACGATCTCGACGCCCTCCGGCGGCTCGACCGCGGGAGGTTCGACGCCCTCGAGCCGCAGCTCGAGACCGGCTTCGCGCGACTCTTCCACGAAGCCGTGGCGCAGCGCGTATTCCACGCCCTCCGGATCGTCCTCGCGCGCGAACGTGTCGAGCGTCTCCCGGCCGCGTTCGCGCGCCCACGCGGAGACGGCTTCGTAGAGCGCGGTCCCGACTCCGCGCCGCCGCCCGGCCGGAAGGACGGTGATCACCGTGAACACGTGGTCGGGTCGAGGCGAGCCGATCGCCGCGACAGCGGATCCGACGATCTCGCCGTCGAGCTCGCCGAGCGCCTCGAGCGTCTCGTCGTGCCCGGCTCGCCAGGCGGCCGTCTCTTCGGCGGTGAAGGCGGCGCGCGGCCAGACGCGGTTGTAGATCTCGGTCGACAGAGCGAGGTCGCGGTCGCCGGCGCATTCCCGCACGCCGATCATGGCGGCGCGAGCGGGCCGCGGACGAAGATCCGGCCGGACGCCGGAAGGTACCCATAGCGCTCGTTGAGCTTGCGGATCGGTGCGTTTCGCTCCTCGTTCATCGTCGACGCCTTCTCGTAGCCGTTCTCCTTCGCCCAGCGGATCTCCGCGCGCTTCAACGCGCCGGCTATGCCGCGGCCGCGCCAGGCGCGCTTCACTCCCGTGAGATCGTGGTAGGCGGTCTTCGGCTGCGCATCGGTCAGCGAGAACTTGGCGTAGCCGATCACCTCACCGTCCGCGAGCGCGACGAACGTGGCCTCGGGCTTGTCGCCGGGCCCCGTCATGTCGTGCGCCAGCCAATCCTCGAACGTGTCCATCGCCTCGTCCTCGGCTCCCGGGATGTCGGGGCTGGCCTCGCAGGCAACCTCGTACAGCCCTCGGCTCAGCTCGGGTCGGTCGACCCAACGGACGATCTCGACGCCGGCCGGGAGGTCCAGCTCAGGCGGCTCGATCGCGGTCAGGTCGAGCTCGAGGAGCGACTCGCGCCCGGTCTGCCTGAAGCCGCGCCGCTCGACCCAGCTCAGGCTCTCGTCCTCGCCGTCCTTGACCTGTCCCTCCAGCTGCTCGAGCCCGCTCGAGCGCGCCCAGTCCGAAACGGCTCGATAGAGCGCGGCGCCGGTTCCTCGCCGCCGCGCGTCCGTGGCGACGACGACCTGCGAGGACGCGAGTCTTCGCTCGCGGAGGCGTGGCTCGGCGACCACTCTCGACCACCCGACCAGCCGCTCCTCGTCGTGCGCTTGGAACAGCGCATGGTCGGGATAGGCGCTCTGCTGCCCTCGAAACTCCGCGAGCATCAGGGCCCGCTCCGGGTAGATGCTTGCCATGAGGTCGAGAGCGCCCTGAAGGTCGTCATCCGTCTCGATGGGCCGTATTTCCAGCATTTGCGGCTACAATAAGGCGAACACACATACGGGGGCGACCTGGCTTCGACGTGGTCGGTTCTCCGGCAGAGCTGCAAGCGGAGGTCTCCGGTCGGCCTCCTAAAACAACCGGAAACCAATGCAAGTGCGGATAACGAACTCGCACTCGCCGCTTAGTTCTTAGGGACTAAGTGACGTGTCGCCCCGAGTTGGGCCCGTGGCCCGGAGGCGGCATCAACTAACGGGCTGGCGCTCAGGGAGAGTCACTCGCCCGAAGGCGTGAGATCCAAAGGAGGACTAGCCCGAACGGTTGGTCGGTCGCTCACCGGCCGCAGGGCGAAATTCAAGAGCGACCTAAGCTTGTAGATGCTCTGACCGGTGCGATTGCGGACGCGGGTTCGATTCCCGCCGCCTCCACTCACTCGCTTGGGCGGGCGCCCTCAAAGCGGAGCCCGCCCAAGCTCTTCCACAAGCAGCCCTCCCGGAGTCGCTAGTCGCGCCCGGGCGCCCAGACCGACCAGTAGTCGAACGTCGGTCCCGCGACGAGATCCGTCTGGATGCCGGTGAGGAGATCGAGCCGCCAGACGTCGCCGTCGTTGAACTCCGCGTCGAACCGCGAGAAGGTCAGTGAGCGTCCGTCGGGTGAGAAGGCGGGCAGCTGGGAGCTCCCTCCGTCGGGATCGGTCGTCAGCTGATGGACGAACACACCGAACGGATCGCGGATGAAGAGGTGTGACTGGGCCTGGTCGCAGCCGCCTACGTAGGCGATCAGCCAGTTCGGGCCCCAGTCGGGCTCGCAAGCGTCGTCGGCCGCGGTGGTGATGCGATGCAGGTCCTGTCCGTTCGAGCGAACGACCCAGATGTAGCTTGCGCCGGCGCTCGGGTCGAAGGTGTCGAACGCGATCCATCCGCCGGACGGTGACCAGCTCGGGTCGAATGACTCCTGACCGAGGTTCGCCGACGTGACCGCCCGCGTCTGGCCCGAGCGGAGATCCTGGACGACGATCCGGCTGTCCCGGAGGCCGTTCGTGCCCGACGAGTACGCGACCTGTTGGCCGTCGGGCGAGAGATCCGGCTGGATGTCGTTGGCCCCCGGCGAGTTGGTGATGTCGCGCGCGCGCGAGCCGTCGCGGTTGGCCACGAACACATCCGTCGTCGTCTGCCCCGGGGGGATGCTGTCGTAGGCGAGGTGGCGCCCGTCAGGTGAGACGTCGGCGTGATGGGCGCCGGTTGTCGTCAGCTGGCTGACCGCACCGCCGCACGGGCTCGTCGAGAACAGGTTCGGGATACCGTCGTCGCCGCTGCGGGTGAAGACGATCGTGCTCTTGTCGCAACGTCCGGAATGGTCGTCGCCGAGCGCGCCGGAAGCCGAGGTGAGCGCTCCGGTCATGGTGCTGAGGATGGCGATCGTGATGATCACGGCCCGTTTCATGGTGTCCCTCCAGGTGTCGTGGGTGGGTTCGAGTGCTCGAGCGCGGTGAGCCGCCAGGCGACCTTCGAGTGGGGCAGGTCGGTGGCAAGGACGAAGAAGCCGTCGTGGAGCTCCTCGACCAGTTCGGCCGTGACGCCCGGGTCTGCCGTCGCGAACTCATACGCGAACCCGGGTCGGCGGACCCCTGCGGCCGGCGGCAGTGCGACCGTCGCGCGGCCGTCGACATCCGTCCACGCCTCGCCGCAGTAGCTCCAGCCCGCGCGGCGGTCGTCCAGCTTGGGTCTCTCGTCGCTCATCGCCTGCCGACCCTTGCGCGAGCCGGTCAAACGGCGGCAACGGCACGGTAAAGCGCAGCGGAACGCCCGCTTGCCAGGCCTGATCCCGTCTAGTAGACCTGAGGAATGGAGTTCCGGATCCTCGGGCCTTTGGAGATCGACGGCCCGGTCGGACCGATCTCGATCCCGGCCGCAAAGAAGCGGGCGCTTCTCGCTGCGCTCCTTCTGCACCCGCGCGAGGTGCTCTCCCGCGAGCGCTTGATCGACGAGCTCTGGGGCGAGGCGCCTCCCCCGACGGCCGTCAAGGCGCTGCAGACCTACGTCTCGGAGCTCCGCACCGTCCTTGGCGACGGGACGATCGTCACCCGGCCTCCGGGGTACGAGATCGCGGTCGACCCGACGGCCGTCGACGCGGGGCGTTTCGTCGCATCCGTCCAGCGCGCGCGTGAGCGCGCGGAGGCAGGTGACACGGTAGGCGCGCTCGACGGTTACGAGCAAGCACTCGCAATCTGGCGTGGGCCGGCGCTTGTGGACGTCGTACTCGAGTCCTTCGCCCGTAACGAGGCGGAGAGCCTCGATCAGCTTCGCCTGGAGGCGACCACCGAGCGAATCGACCTTGAGCTCGCGCTCGGACGACACCGCGCCGTCGTCGGCGAGCTTAAGACGCTCGTAGCGCAGCATCCACTCCGCGAGGGCCTCTGCGGCCAGCTGATGCTGGCGCTCTACGGCAGCGGCCGTCAGTCGGAGGCACTCGAGGTGTTCCGCGAGCTGCGGGACCGACTCGACCGCGAGCTCGGGCTCGCGCCGGGGCGGAAGCTGCACGAGCTGCAGCGCGCGATCCTGAACCGCGACTCTGCGCTCGAGGTCGCGACGCGCGAGCTTCCACGCGCGAGCCCACCTGCGTCGGACGCGCCGCACGCTCGCGCGCACTCGCCTCGTCGGCGGTTGCTCTCAGCACGTCGCGTTGCCGCCGTCGCCGTGGCCGCCGCCGCCGCGCTCGCCGCCCTGTGGCTCGGCTTCGACCGCGGCTCGGTCGCCCGGAGCGCCGTGACGTCGAACTCTGCGCTGGTCGTCGATAGCCACGGGGACGTCGGCACCGAGTTCCACGTCGGTGCAGCGCCCGCGCACGCGTTGTGGAGCGGTGCGTATCTCTGGACCAGCAACGAGCGTGATGGAACAGTCTCGCGCGTCGACGCCGCGAACCGCACGGTCGCGACGGTTGCGGTCGGGCGGAGCCCCGAGGGTCTCGCCTATGCCGATCGGCAGCTCTGGGTCGCAAACGGCGGCGACGGCACGATCGTGGCGATCGACCCGACTGCGGACAAAGTGGTGCGCACCGTCCACGTCGGCAACGGCCCGCTCGGCCTGGCGGGCCGCGGCAGTCGCGTGTGGGTGGCGAACAGCGTTGACGGGACGCTCTCGACGGTGGACACGCGCTCGGGCACGGTCGTGCGCACGATTCCCCTCGGGCCTGTGCCCACCTCGGTCGCGGTCTCGAACGACGCGGTGTGGGTGGCGCTGGCCGGGTCGGGCGAGGTGGCCAAGCTCGACCGTGACGGCCGGAGGTTGCTGCAGACGGTGAACGTCGGCAACGACCCGTCCGCGCTCGCTGTCGTCGGCAGCCGCGTCTGGGTCGCCAACACCGAGGACCGAACCCTCTCGCGCATAGACAGCGCAGGCGGAGTGGTCGATGCGACGCTGCAGGTCGGCGGCCCGCCGGTCGGACTTGCCGCAGGCGGCGGCGCGCTCTGGGCGACGACCGCAAACGGGCGACTGTTGCGAATCGACCCGCGCTCGGCGCGCACCCTCCGCGCGACGTTCCTTGGCGGCCGTCCTGCCGCAGTAGCGGCGGTCGGGCAGAGCGCGTGGGTGGCGATGCTCGCGACGCCCTCGGCCCATCGCGGGGGCACGCTACGGCTGGAAACGGACGATTTGTCCGACTGTGGGTGCGTCGACCCGCTCGAGCCCGTGACACAGACCGGGTGGGAGGTGACCGATCTGCTCTACGACGGTCTCATTGCCTATCGCCGCGTCGGGGGCCCGGCCGGCGCCGCGCTCGTCGCCGACCTTGCGCAGCGCGTCCCGCGCCCATCCGCCGACGGGCGCACGTAT
>JAWVDL010000204.1:0-7048 GCA_033857355.1 Gaiellaceae bacterium
ACGAGCGTGCCCGAGACTGTGGGGAAGCGACGGCGCGACGGCTGCCAGGCGCCGTCCGAGTAGCGCATCTGCGGCCCGGCGACGCCGCAGCCCCGGTGGGCCGCGGCGAACTCCGCGAGTGCCTGAACGGCGCCGGGTTCCGGGACCGCGTCGGGGTTCGCCACGAGCACGAAGGTTCCATGCGTCTCGACGATTCCGCGGTTCACGTTCGCGGCGAAGCTCTGCGGGCGTTCGTTCTCGAGCACGCGCGCATCCGCAGGGACGGGGCCGACGCTGCCGGGGAAGTTCGAAACGACGACGAGCTCGTCCACCTGGGAGGCGAGCGCCGGCAGCGTCCCTTCGAGCTCGGCGGCGTGACCGTGCGAGACGACGACCGCCGACACGCTCACAGCCCGAGCACCTCGCGGTAGACCTCCGCGGTCCTCCGCGCTGTCTCGGCCCAGCTGAACCGCCGAGCGCGCTCGATCCCGGCCGCGCCGAGCTCGGCGCGGCGCGCGAGCGCCTCCTCCACCGCAACGACCAGCCCACCGGGCTCCGCGTAGACGGCTGCGCCGTCGGCAACCTCCTGCACGGCCTGGTCGGGTGCCGCGACGACCGGAGTCCCGCTCGCCATCGCCTCGAGCACGGGCAGCCCGAAGCCCTCATACCGCGACGGGAAGACGAGGCATGCCGCCTGGCGGTAGAGCTCCGCCAGCTCGTCCTTCGGCACGTAACCGCGCAGCTCCGCACCGAGCCCGCGCAGCTCGTCGGCGAGCGACTCGTCCTTCGTCGGCCCGACCACCACGAGCCGGCGGCCGAGCTCCCGCGCGGCGAGCGCGGCAGCCCGCGGGTCCTTGCGCTCCTGGATCGCTCCGACGAAGAGGAGGAAGTCCTCGCGCTGCCCGCCGGGGGCGAAGAGGGCGTCCACTCCGAGCGGCGTCACGACGATGCGACCGGGATCGACCCCGTACAGCTCGACGAGATCGCACTTCGTCCGCTCCGAGATCGCGAGCACCCGGGCGGCCCGCTTGACCGATCGGCGCACCACGAGCTTGAAGGTGAGGCGATCCTTCAGAGCCATCAGGCCCGGCTCTCGCTCGAACGAGAGATCCTGCACCGTCAGCACCGCCGGACACGGGCAGCGCGGTGGGATCGCGTGGACGAAGTGCGCGAGCCCCGGACGCACGCGGCGCAGCAGGCGTGGGAGTGCGACGAGCATGCGCAGCTCCTGGCTCGGCACGGCCAGGACGAGCGGATCGACTCCGGCCGGCAGGAGCTCCGGGCGCCTGGTCACCGCCGCGAGTCGGAAGCCGTCCGCCTGCGCCGGCAGCTCGTGCAGGAGCCGGTCGACGTACGTCTCGTCGCCCGTGCGCCGGCGGCCGAGGACGTCGGCGTCGACCACGACGAGCGGTTCGCTCACGCGGCTTCCTCGAACGCCTCGAGCATCGCAGCCCCGCACGCGTGCCACGTGAACCCGCGCGCGTGCTCGAGCCCGCGAGCCCGCAGCTCGTCGCGCCGGGAGAGCGCCTCGCCGATCCCGGCCGAGATCGCCTCGGCATCGTCGGGATCGACCCGTACAGCCGCGTCGCCGCAGGCCTCATCCAGCGACGGGTGCGACGAGACGACGCACGGAATCCCGCACGCCATGCCCTCGACGACGGTCATCCCGAAGCCCTCGAAGCGCGACGGGACGACCAGAACCTCCGCCCCCCGGTAGTACTGCGGAAGCTCCTCGTGGGCAACGAAGCCGAGGCGCAATACGTCCTCGCCCTGGACATCCGGCTGCGAGCCCCACCCCTCGCCGCCGACCACGGCGAGCGCGAGCCCGTGCGGGTCGAGCCGATGCGCCGCGAGCAGGGTCTCGAGGTTCTTGCGCGGCTCCAGGGTCGCGACGGTCACCGCGTAGGGGCGACCGAGGTCGGCACGCTCTCCCTCCGGAAGGAAACGGGGATCGACGCCCGGGTGGGCAACGCGAATGCGGTCTGCCGAGACGCCGAGCAGCTCCTCGGTCTCCCGTCCGGTGTACCGCGAGTTGACGAAGACGAGGTCGCACGTGCGCGCGGCGTTGCGGTATTTCGCCCCGTGCATGGAGCGGGTACGAGGGGTCGTCCACGCGGGAAAGCGCAGCGGCACGAGGTCGTGGATCATCGTCGAGCGGATGCCCGAGCGTTGCGGCGGGAACATCCAGTCGGAGAAATGGAGCGCGTCGAAGCGCCCGACGAACCGCTCGGCGGGCGGGCGGCCGACCCGGCTCCAGGCCGTGCGCCAGGCGTGCGCGAAGGGCAAGCGCACGATCCGCTTGTCCACCGGGATCCCGTCGATCGCCTCCCCGACGAGCCGGGCTCCCGCGGCGCTCGTCGGAGCCCACGCGACCAGCTCGTGCTTGCCGGCCGCCGCCTCGGCCAGGCCCGAGAGCGAGCCGAGGACGTAGTTGCCGACGCCCGTCCGCGGATGCGAGAGCGGCGTCACGTCGAAGACGATCCTCATCGCGCGTACCGGAAGGCGAGGAAATGCACGCCGAGGACGCGGGTGTCCGTGCTCCCGGGCTGGATCCGGGCCGGAACGGCGGTCGGCGTGACGGAGAACCGCACGCGGCAGACGCCACCGGCGCCTCGCGCCAGCGGAACCTCGAGCGTCGCCGGCTTGGCGCGCGGGTCGACCGTCGTGCGAACGGTGCGGCCCGCGCTCCGAGCGACGACGGTTTGCGGACGGTGGAACAGATGCGGATCGCTCTGGAGGTCGACGAACACCCGCCCGCCGGCACAGCGAAGCCTCGTGTACGTGGCGCGCGCGCCCGACCACGTGTCGCCCGCGTAGAGACCCGAGGTGAGATGAGCCATCCGGAGCTCGCCCGGGACGCTCAGCAGCACGACGCCTTTCTTCGCGTCGGCCTCGAGCTGCGTCCCGTCGAGGGCGGTGAGCGTGTCGGTCAGCGCGAAGCTCGCTCGGACCGTTTTGCCGTCCTTCGTCCGCAGAGCACCGTCGCGCCGATCGACGTGCACCTCCGTCGCGGGCAGCCCGCCCCCGAGCGGGCTGGCGAGGTCGTAGACCGGCCCGACGCTGCGGTTAAAGAACTCGTTCTCCCAGAGCGAGAAGGCCTTGGCGCGGCCCGTCCAGACGAAGGCGACGCGCGCATCGGGGCCGACACGGTCGTCCACCCAGTTGCGGTTGCCGGTCGTGACCCCCTCGAACAGCGCGCCGAGAGACGCGATCCGCACGCCGTGACGGCCGTTCTCGATCGGCGCGAGCGTCACGAGGTAGTAGACGAGCACCACCGCCGGCAGCACGAGAGCGAAGCGGCGGGGGACGAAGAGGAACAGCGCGGCGAGCGCGACCCCGAGTGCGAGAGCGCCGATCCAGACCTGGTCGAGCGTGATCCAGTGGTCCTGCAGCCACCACCACGGCAGCAGCTCGAGCGTGTCCGACTGGACCTGGACGCCGATCAGCGTCGTGTACGGCAGCAGCGCGAGCAGGCCTGCCGCCGCGACCGCGATCGGGACGGCGACGCGCCGCGGTCTCGGGAGGCCGCGGTCGATCCAGACGAGCAACGCGACGAAGAAGAGCGGCGCGACGTAGAACATGTTCCGCTCCTCGACCCGCTCCACGGTCGGAATCGACGCGAACGCCGCGACCTCGAGGACGAGCCAGACCGAGACCGCGACCGCGGCCGCGACGAACGCCTGCGCCGGGCGGGGAAGCCCACGAGCCCGCGCCACGAGCAGCAGTAGGGCCGCGAACGGCAGGACGCCGAGGTAGAGATCGAGCTCGGCGACGTGGTAGAGCAGCCAGCGCAGGACGTCCCCGACCGCGTAGTGCTGATGGCCGACAACGGAGTAGGCGCCGAGAACTCCCGCCGGGGACCGGCCGCGCGCGAGCTCCACGACGAGGACGAGCAGCGCGCCTCCGCCGACGACTGCCCAGAGGACGCGGTACGCGGCGAGGCCTCGGCGTCCGCTGCCGTCCCACCAGGCGAGCAGCAACGGCGCGGTCAGCAGCGCCGGCACGAGCGCGACGGCCTGCGCGCGCGTCGCGAACGCGAGCGCGCAGACGAGGAGCAGCGCGACCTGGCGCCACAGCGTCGGCCGCTCCAGCACGAGCACGAGCGCGAGGACCGCGCACATGAAGACGGGGTAGAAGGCGTTCTCCGTCATCACCGTGCCCGCGTAGAGCGTCGACGGAATCGCGAGCGCGAGGACCGCGGCGACGAAGGAGAGGCCGGGCGCAAGCATGCGGCGGGCGAGCAGATAGACCGGCAACGCGGTGAGCGAGATGAGCACCGAGTTGATCGCCTTGATCGCCGTGTAGACCGTGGTCACGTCGCCGAAGATCCGGTAGGCCGGGCTGATCAGGACGGGATAGACGAAGCCGTAGGACCCGCTCGGAACGTCGCGCACCATGAAGTGCCCGGTGGCGGCGAAGCTCTTCGCCAGCTCGGAGTAGACGAGCTCGTCCACCATGATCCACGGCGCCACCATCCGCCGGGCGAAGCCGAACCGGATCAGCGCAGAGTCGACAACGAGCGCGGTCAGCCACGCCCACATCGGGATCGAGCGAACGAATGCGAACGACGCCGGGCGCAGGCGCGCGGCGGCCGTACTATCCGGCAAGCCCGACCTCGCCGAGCCTGCGGGCGAGCTCGGCCGCTTCCGGGTCGTCTGAGCCGATGCCCACGTCGGCCGCCGCGCCCGCGATCTCGCCCAGCACCGCATCGCGCACGGCACCGCCGCCGACCGCTTCCTCGAGCGCGGCGGCGTAGAGATCGGCCACACGCTCCAGCGCGTGCTCGCGCGCGACGTACGCACGCGCGGCGGCGCGCATGGCTGAGTTCGCCGGCTCGGTCGCCGCGAGCTCGAGCGCGCGAGCGAGGGTGTCCGTCTCGTGCGCGTCGACGGGAACCTTCAGCGCAACGTCGTCCGGGAGCTCGGCGAACCAGCCTACGTCGCTGACCACGAGCGGCACGCCGAGCGAGAGCGCGCGGATCGCGCTCCCGGAGGTCTCCCCCATCGTCGGAGCACGGAGCACCGCGATCGCGTCGCAGGCCGCCATCAACGCCCACAGCCGCTGCTCGTCCACGTAGTCCTCGCGCTGGACGCCCTCGAGCTCGAGGCCTTGCAGTCGCCCCTCAAGGTCGAACCCCGGCGAGGAGGCGCCGACCAGCAGGAGCCTCGCCGCAGGGTGATCCTCCCGAAAGCGCGCGAACGCGTCGAGGAGCTGAGGAACCCGCTTGGAGGCGTTCACGTTCCCGAAGCTGCCGATCACCGGCGTCCCGGTCACCGCGGCCGGGTCGACCGAAGGCGCCGGCCAGGCCGGATGCGGGATCCGCCACAGCGGCCCCTCGTAGCCGGACGCGAGCGCTCGCCTGCCGACGTAGCGCGAATGGACGATCAGCCCGGTCTTCGCGGCGTGCTCGAGCACCTCGCCCGCGAGCGGGAAGTCCTCGGGCCGGATCTCCCAGAGCGGCGGCACGATCCCGTCCAGCACACCGTGCGCGAGCAGACGCCCGGCGACCCCGGCCTCGCGCTGCATGGCGCCGAGATAGCCCTCGCCGTCCTTCCGCCCGAGGGTCAGGCCGGCGACGAGATGGTGGAGGACGAACTCGTGCAGCACCACGACGCCGGGCCGCTGCCGCAATGCTTCGACGATCCAGCCGTGCGCGTCCGGCGAGTTGCCGACGTGGTAGAGGGCGACGTCCGCGTCACGGCCGCCGCGCAGGTCGCCGTGCTCGACGACCTCGACATCGAGTCGCCGGTGGAGCGCAGGGAGCAGGAGCGCGCTGTAGTCGGCGATCCCCGAGCGCTCGGGCGGCATCGGCGAGAAATACGCGACTTTCACGAAAGCAGCCGCTCGATCGCGTGGTCCCAGGTGACCTGCTCGGCGACCTCCTTGCCGGCCTGGCCCCAGCTGCGCGCTTCGTCGGGATGCTCCCGGAGGAAGCGAACGGCTCCCGCGACCGAGTCGATGCGCGGCTCGACGACGAGGCCCGTGCGGCGGTCGCTGACCACATCGAGCGGCCCCCCGGCGTCGGTCGTCGTCACGACCGGCTTTTGGGAGAGGAACGCCTCGTACGGAACCATCCCGTAGTCCTCGTCGACCGGCGCGTAGTAGACGGCGAGGCAGCGCGCGTATAGATCGGCGAGCTCGGCCTGGTCGACACGGCCGGCGAAGCGGGCGCGCCCGTCCAGCCCGTGGTCGTGCGCGATCTGCTCGAGCCGGTCGCGGTCGGGGCCTTCGCCGGCGATCACCACGCGAGCCGCTGGATCGCCCGCAACCGCGTCCAGCAGCAGGTCGATGCGCTTCGCGCGGTCGAGCCGGTTGACCGAGAGGATGAAGTCGCCGTACTCGTCGCAGCGGAAGTCGAGATCCTGCGGCGGGGGCAGGACGACCTCGGCGTCCAGGCCGAGGGTCCGCTCGAGTCGCTCGGCCACGTTGCGAGAGATCGTGTAGCGCGCTCGAGCCTCGCCGAGCGCTGTCCGGTCGAGCCGGTGGATCGCGCGGCGCGTCGCGCGGTCGACGGGATCGTCGCCGAACTGCCCCAGCTCGGTTCCGTCCAGCTCGTACGCCTGCCGAAACTGGTGCACGAGCCAGACGACCTTGTTGGGATGGCGGACCACGTAGGAGGGGAACTTCGTGCCGATCACGAGGTCCACCGGCCGGCCGTCCACCTCGTCGAGGTCGACCATCCGCCAGAGGAACGCCTGCGTGAGCACGCGCTGGCCCGGATACCACTTGAACGGCACCGTCACGAGCGCCGCCTCGTGCCCGCGCGCCTGCAGCTCCTCGGTCAGCCGCTCGGCGAGCACCTCCGCGCCCCCGTGCGCGAACGGCACCTGCGGACTGCACACCGCGATGCGCATCAGCGGCGCGCGACGACCGCGTAGTCGAGCGGTCCGAACAGCAGGCTGTTCAACCGTTCGACGTTGTCCGCGAGGGCGCGGTTCTCACTGTCGACCTCCCGGAGCCGTTCCGTCGCCGGCGGCTCGTTCAGATACCGGATCTCCGCGGACGCGAATCCCGCCTGCTTGGCGAGCAGCGCCAGTGTGTCGGGCACGAGCGGCTGCGCGTGCGTCAG
>JAWVDL010000205.1:0-4443 GCA_033857355.1 Gaiellaceae bacterium
CACCCGTGCCAGGCACTCGCCGACGTGATGACGATCCGCGAGCGCTTCGGCCGGCTCGAGGGAGTCCGCGTCGCGTATCTCGGCGACGGCAACAACGTCTGCGCGTCGCTGATGGTTGCGTGCACCAGGCTCGGGATGAGCTTCGTCGCGGCGACGCCGGAGGACTACGAGCCGCCGGCCGCGGCGGTCGCGCTCGCCCGCGAGGACGGCGAGGTCGAGCTCACCAACGACCCGCGCGCGGCCGCGAAGGGCGCCGATGTCCTCTACACCGACGTCTGGACAAGCATGGGCCAGGAGGAGGAGCGCACGCGGCGCCTGGCAGACCTCGCCGGCTACGGGATCGACGCCGAGCTCGTCAGCGCAGCCGCGCCCGATGCGATCGTCCTGCACTGCCTGCCGGCCCACTACGGCGAGGAGATCTCCGAGGAGGTCGTCTACGGACCACAGTCGGCCGTCTGGGACGAGGCAGAGAACCGGCTGCACGCGCAGAAGGCGCTCATGGCGCTCGTGATTCGCTAGCGGGCCGCCCGGGGTAAGCAACCGGCGTGCTCCCGCTCCACGACAACGTCCCGACGCGCTCGTTCCCGCTCGTCACGGTCGGGCTGATCGTCACGAACGCCGTCGTCTGGCTCTGGGAGCTCTCGGGCGGCAGGCTCGAGCGGCACATCGGCGACTACTCGTACTACCCGTGCTCGGTGACCGGGTCGTGCCTCCCCGTGGCGGTGAAGAACGTGCACTACTGGGAGAGCGCGTTCACGTCCATGTTCATGCACGCGAGCTGGGCCCACATCCTCGGGAACATGCTCTTCCTGTGGATCTTCGGGAACAACGTCGAGGACGCGATGGGGCACGTGCGCTTCCTCGTCTTCTATCTCGCCGCCGGGCTCGCGGCGACCGCGCTCCAGACGTACATCACCCTGCAGCACTCGAGCGACGCGGGCGCGAGCATCCCGAACCTCGGCGCGAGCGGCGCGATCGCGGGCGTCCTCGGGGCGTACATCGTCCTGCTTCCCTGGGCCAAGGTGCTGACGCTGATCGGGATCTTCCCGATCCACATCCCGGCGGTCTTCTTCCTCGGCTTCTGGTTCGTGCTCCAGGCGATGGAGGGCAACCTGCAGCTCCACCACCCCGACAGCGGTGGCGGCACGGCCGTGTTCGCGCACATCGGCGGGATGGTGTTCGGGGCGCTCGCAGTGCGGGCGTTCGTCGTCCGGAAGCCGCTCAGACCGACGTTCTAGCCGCTCCGAGTGACGACGTTCCTGAACGTGATCGCGATCGTCGCCGCGGTCGTCGGAGGAGCCGTTTTGGTCGCGTTCTTTCTCGGCCGCTAGGTCGGAATGCGGCAGCGGTGTCGGACGTTTTTACGGGCATGAGAACGTTCGAGGACATTCACCGGGAGATCGACAGCGCGAGCGAACGCCGCGCCGAGGTCTACCACCTCTTGAGCCAGGGCCACGATCCTGCCCTTGCTGCGGAGTTGAAGGAGATCGCCGAGCAGCTCGACGCCCTCTGGGCCGAGCAGCGCGCTCTGAAGGCGCTTCTGCGGTTCGGCGACCGCGAGCACATCGTCGCCCGAGCCCGCACCGAAGAGCGGCTCGAGCGCCAGGCCGCCTGAACAAGCCCTCCCCCGTGCGCGCTCGAGGATCGAGCGCGCACGGCTGCTACCGTGTCCTGACCGGAGCGAGCATCCTTGCGCGCCCCTCGACGGGAAGGCAGATGCCCATGCGCGGAGAGCTGCTCTGGTTCAACGAGACGAAGAACTTCGGCTTCATCCGAACCGAAGACGACGAGCGTCTCTACGTCCACCGCACCGGCTTTGCGCGCGGTCAGGTACCCGTCGGACGCTGCGCAGGCGTGAAGGTCACCTTCGAGCGCCTGGAGACAGGCGGACCGGAGAACGGTCCACAGGCCACCGAGGTTGCCGTCCCGGATGACGTCCCCGCACGCAGAGCGCGGCGGCGGCACCAGAGCACGGCGCGCTAACGCGTCAGCGCTTGGGCGCTGTGCGAACCGTCCAGAAGAGCGCGAGGAAGAACGCGGCCATAAAGAACGCTATCGCGATGACCTTCGAGGCTCCCACGGCGAGCATGAACAGGAGTCCGAAGACGATCAGCGCGGTCGGCGCGAGCAATATGAGCGGCGAGTTCTCCCACCAGCGCCCCTGAGACGCGCGTCCCCTCGCACGCCGGTGTGCAACCTGCGTGATGAGGATGGCGGCAAGCGCGATACAGAGAGATGCGGCGAAGAGCATGGACACACTGTGCGTCAGGATTGCCCTTTCGGCTATCGCTCGAACGAGGATGTCGCACAAGGCCGGAGAGACCCGCGGCCCGCGCAGCTGCGACAGGGAAACCGCGCGGTACCCTGGGCCTATGGCCGAGCCGAGAGCTGTGCGTGCTGCTGACCACGGCTCTCACGCCGGCCACGGTCACGCAACGCTGAACCCGAACGCGGACAAGGGTCCCCTCACCGTCGCCCTCGGCCTGATCGTGTCCTTCATGGCAGCCGAGGTCGTCGTCGGAATCCTCGCCCACTCCCTCGCGCTGCTCTCGGACGCGGCGCACATGCTCACCGACGCCGGGGCACTCTTACTCTCATTGATCGTGATCCGGCTCGTGCAGAAGCCTGCAACGCGGAACCTGACGTACGGGTTCAAGCGCGCCGAGATCTTCAGCGCACAAGCGAACGGGGTAACGCTCCTCGTGCTCGCGCTGCTGATCATCTACGAAGGCGTTCACAGGCTGATCTCCCCGCCCAAGCCCGTAGGCCTCGCCATCCTGATCGTCGCGCTCGCAGGGATCGTCGTAAACCTGACCGCGACTTGGGCGCTTTCGAAGGCGAACCGCGAGAGCATGAACATCGAGGGGAGCTTCAAGCACATCCTCAGCGACCTCGCCGCCTTCATCTTCACCGCTATCGCCGCGGGCGTGATCCTCGCTACGGGGTTCCGCCGGGCCGACGGCATCGCTGCACTGGCCGTCGCCGCGATCATGCTGTGGGCCGCGTACGGCTTGTTGCGCGACTCCGGGAGAGTCTTCCTCGAAGCCGCGCCCGAAGGGATGAGCGTGGAAGAAGTCGGCCGAGCGCTCGCCGATCATCCTCACGTGGCGAGCCTCCACGATCTTCACGTCTGGGAGATCGGATCCGGCTTCCCGTCGCTCTCGGCACATCTACTCGTCCATCAAGGGGACGACTGCCATGCGATCCGCCGCGAACTGGAGAAGATGCTCGAAGAGCGGTTCCATATCCAGCATACGACGCTCCAGGTCGACCACGAAGCCGCCTCGGACAAGCTGACGATCGCAGCCAGCGGCGCTTTGAGCCGAGACGCTGCTCGATAGCGGAGTGGCAGTGGAGCGTGCCGGGATCGAACCGGCGACCTCCGGCTTGCAAAGCCGGCGCTCTCCCAGCTGAGCTAACGCCCCGTACGGCCAAAAGCGTAGCCGCCGGACTCTTGACCTGTGGCATCCCTAGTGGTAGACCAGAGGCGTCGTGCGCCGCGTGAGCCGCGGTTTTCGCGCCGCAATCGTCCTCGGTGCCCTCGCCGCGGTCGCGCTGGCCGGCGCGGGCTTGTCCGCACACGGCAGTGTCGGCACGCGCGGCTCGTTCGGCGTCCTGCCGCTCGACCACTACGCCTGCTACTCGGCGACGTTCGGCCATTTCACGCCCCGCCCGGTTCGGCTCGAGAACCAGTTCGGAAGGGCGAGCGCGCGAGTTGACCGCCCGATCCGGATCTGCGCCCCGGCGCAGAAGAACGCCGAGCCGGTCCGCAACCGGATCGCGCACCTGACGTGCTACTCGCTGACCGACGTGAAAGGGCCGGAGCAGCAGTCGCGGTCGGTCACGCTGAGCAACCAGTTCGGCGTCCTGCCGGCCAAGGTGCAGGTCGTTCCGCCGGAATCGCTCTGCCTGCCTGCGTCGAAGCGGGTCGGGACCGTTGCCCCGACGGCGGTGCCGAGGAACCTGGACCACTTCGTTTGCTACAGGATCGACCCGGGTCGCAGCTTCGACCGCCGGAACGTGAGGGTCCGCGATCAGTTCGGCACCTTCACGGACGCCGTCCTCGCCCCGAAGACGCTCTGCGTTCCGACGCGCAAGAACGGCTCGAAGCTCGTGCAGCCGCGAGTGCACCTCGTCTGCTACAGCGTCAAGTCGGGCGCGCGGGGACGGCGGGCGCTTCTGCGCGATCAGTTCGGCGTGCTGCGCAGCTCGCCGACCGTGCGAAATCTGCTCTGCGTCCCGTCACTGAAGCGGCTTACCCTCGGCTAGTCGCGTCGTCCTTTCGGCGGAGGCGGATTTCCGCCTTGAGGACGATACGAGATTGAACTTCCGGCCGATGTGCGGGATGATCGGCAGGCGTACGGTGACGGAACGATGAAGCGCTATCTCCTGTTTGCAATCCTCGTGAGCGGCGTGCTCCTGCTCGCGCTCGCCGGCTGGGCC
>JAWVDL010000206.1:0-3124 GCA_033857355.1 Gaiellaceae bacterium
TCACCTCAGTCCAGCGCAGCGCGAAATGGTCGGCCACGTCCGCCACGATGGGCCCGCGGAGCAGCACGGCAGCATCGTGCCAGCCGAGCCGGCCGCGCGGCGGATGCGAGCGGGCGTCGAAGCGGTCTCCCGCGAGCGCCGTCAGGTCGATCCCGCCGACGAAGGCGACGCGCCCGTCGACGACGATCGTCTTCTCGTGGTGGCAATGCATGGGCCGCTCCTTCGAGTCGAGCGCGCACTGGATGCGTGTGCCGGCGGTAAGCCGCTCGCGCATCGTGCGCACGTCCCCGCGCGAAGGCCTGAAGAGCGGCAGCGGCGCGCCGGCCCAGCCCAGCACGCGCACTTCCACCCGCTCCGCGAGCTCGGCGAGAAGCGCCCGCAGGACGACGGGATCCTCGCCGCGGACGAGCTCGAAGTCGGGCGAGAAGTACCAGCCGGTGATGTGCACGTAGGACTGGGCGCCGCGCAATACCTCGGCCATCCGCGGGAGCGCCTCCTCCCCGTCGTTCTGCACCTCGACCGAGTTGCCGGCCCTCGGCGACGGGTCCCCCGCTGCCCACCCGGCGCCCGCAGCATCGAGCGCGTGCTGCCAGCCCAGCTTCCCCAGCCTACGGCGGTGATGGCCCTTGACCGCGCTGTCCACCGCTTCGCCGACCGCCGAGTCGAGGCGGTACAGCAGGTCTCGTCCTTGCATTCCCTCTCTTTAGCCGAACGCGGCTTGTGTCATGCCTGCGCAACCGGCCCGTCGCCGCCCTGGCTGAGCCGCTGGACGAAGAAACCGCCCAGGAGGAGTACGGCGCCGACGGCGAGGAACGACAGCGCGCGGGTGACCGAGCTGAGCGTCGCCAGGTCGTAGAGGAACAGCTTCGCCAGGCTGATCGCGAGCAGAGCCAGGCCGCCGAGCCGCAGGGGACGCGAGGCACGGCGAAGTCCGACCACGAGCAGGACGAGGCCGAGCAAGCCCCACAGCGCGCTGACACCGGAGTGCCCGCGCTGGAAGCTCGTCGCGACGGACGCAGTTCCGATCCGCTCGGCGACGTCGAGGATCCCGAGTGACGCGCCGTACACGGCCAGGCCGCCGGCGATCCACAGCGCGGGCAGCCGATACGAGCCGAGGTACGCGAGCACGAGAATCGCTGCGACGACGGCCACGAGGCTCGGCAGACCGGCACCCGGATGAGCGCCGGAGACGACGAGGTCGGTCGGTTGGGCGCCTGCCACCAGCGTGCCGAGCAGCGCAAGGGCGGCGTACGCGATTGCGGCGAGCTCGAAGCGGCTCTCGCGCAAGACGCGCGCGACAACGGCCAGGCCGGCCGCTCCGGCAGCCCAGGCGGCGACGAGCCACTGATCCTGGATAACGAGCCCCGATGCGGGCAACGCGAGCACCAGCCCGAGTCCCCAGAGCACCGTCGCCATGTCGCGCCGGCGCCGCAGGACTGTCGACCCGAGCACGGCATAGGTCGCGGCCAGCCCGAGGGCGAGGAAGCCGGTTGCGTCGTCCGAGAGATTGCGGCTGTCGCCGAACCCGAGGATCGCCGCGCAGCCGAGCCCGAGGGCGAGCACCGAGGCCGCAGGTCCCACCGCGGTGAGCTTGACGGCCCTCCGGTCCAGCAGCTCGAAGGCGTATCCGGCGAGGAGGATCGCCGCCGCCGCGCCGGCGAAGGCGATCGGCCATCGGCCCTCCCCGATCTGCTCGATGTCGTAGGCGAGCGTCTTCACGGCGACCAGGAGCAGCCAGGCGAGCGCCCCGTCCGTGAGCCAGCCGACGCGCCGGCGAACGCCGACGAGGACTCCCGCAAGCCCGATCGCGGCCCAAACAGCCGTGACGATCACGTGGCCGCGGTCGAAGGCGGCGCCGGTGCCGCCGGTGCGCCACAGATCCTCGGCCCCTTCCAGCAGCGCGACCGACACGGCCCCGGCGCCGAGAAGCGCACCCAGCGCGAGGGCTCCCGCGCGGATCCACCGCTGCGCGGCAGCGAGTGCCGCCCAGAGCTCGTCCAGTGCGCCGAGGAATCCCACGCGCTCTCCATCTGGCGCGTCGAGCGCGCGCGGCCGGGCCCACCAGGCGATCGCGCCGGCGCCGGCGAGCGCTGCAAGGACCGAGAGGATCCCGTGCGCGGGATGCCGCGACGCGAGGAACAGCCGGTCGGGCGGCAGGTCGAACACGAGCGCGTGTCCGGTCGCCAGCCCGAGGTAGACGAGAGCGCCGAGCTGAAAGCGCGGCTCGCGCAGGCGGAAGGCAACCCAGGCCAGCGCGGCCGCCTCGAACGCCCACACGACGGCGAGCGTCGCTCCGGAGACGAAATCCGCGCCCGCGATCCCGGCGAGGGTCAGCGAAGCCGCGGTCAGCAGCGTCGCGAGATCGCGCTGCCGGCCACGGCGGAAAAAGAGGATTGCGAGCGCCCCGTAGACGAGCGCGGCGCCGGCGAGCCACAGGCCTTCCTCGCTCATCCGTCCCACGCTCGAGTCGAGGATCCGCGCCCCGGACAGCCCGACGAGCGCGGCGCTCCCGAGCACGAACGTCGAGGTCAGCGCGTCCGTGCGCGGCTCGTGGCGCTCGATCTGCCATCCGATGCCCCCGGCCAGGAGCAGGGCTGTGAAGACGATCGCCAACAACGCGACGGCGAGCCCTGGCGAATCCGTGCCGCCGACGAGCGCGCCGATCTGGGCCAGCGCGACGCCTGCGCCGATCCAGAGCAGCATCTGCCAGGCCCGACGGACAGCGACGAACGTCAGGGCGGCGAAGACGAACGCGACGAAGGCGACGCCGACGTTCGTGAGGCCGCTGTCGAAAGCGAGCAGGCCCGGAGCGGCCATCGCCCCGATCAGCCCGAGGATCCCGATCAGCTCCGCGTCCCAGGCCAGGGCCACCGCGAGGCCCGCAGCGGCGATGGCCGCCGCGAGGACCAGCCCGATCGACCTGGGCACGAGGTCGTACATCGCGGTGGCCGCCAGCAACGTGACGTACCCGCCTGCGATCCCGGTGCCCACCGCGGCCAATGCTGAAGAGAGCTGGCCGTAACGCTGCCGCACGAAGAGGCCGGCGCCGAAGACAACGGCCGACGCGGCGGCACCGAGCGAGACGCGCGCGACCGGCCCGATCCAGCCGTTGTTCACCGCGAGG
>JAWVDL010000207.1:0-4074 GCA_033857355.1 Gaiellaceae bacterium
TTGCGCGGCGCCGACGTCCTGCTCGTCTACCGCGACAGCGCAACAGAAGCCGCCCGCGTCCGCGACAGCGTCGGCGCCGGCACGATCGAGACGGTTCAGGGGGATGCGGGGGATGCGGCCTGGTGCAGGGACACGCTGCGTCCGCTCGTCGCCGCCCGCGGCGGTCTCGACCTGCTCGTCTGCAACGCATCGCCCCCGATTCGTCCCCTTCGGCTAGACCCGGTCGGCCTCGAGCGCTTCGAGGGGTTCGTGCTCGAGAGCCTGGGGCTGGCCGTGGCCCCGCTTGCCGCCTTCCTCGACGAGCTCGACACGCGCTCCGGCACGGCCGTGATCGTCTCGTCGAGCGCCCTGACGAACTTACCGCCCGAGTGGCCGCACTACGTGACCGCGAAGGCGGCACTCGAAGGTCTCGCCACCTGGGCTGCCGCCGCCCACCCCCGCACCCGCTTCGTCGTCGTTCGGCCGCCCAAGCTCCTCACCGACCAGATGAACTCGCTCCTCGGCCGGATCGGCGCGTCGCCGGTCGAGCCGGTGGCCGCGGAGATCGTCCGCCGGCTCGCCGAGCCGAGGTCAGAGTCGGGTCCGGAACTCGTCGAGCTCGAGGCCTAACGGCCCGCGAGCTCGCCGATCGTGTTGCGCACCGTGCCCGGGACGAGCGCAACGACCGCGGCGTAGGCGAGCCCCGCGGCGACGGCGACCACAAGCACCGGTCCGGGGGCCAGGAGTATCACCGCCGCCATCGCGCCCGCGCCCAGCGCGACGGTGGGTAGACCGCGAAGGCTCGGCAAGAAGCCCGCCCACCGCCGCGCGGCGAGGGTCAAAAGCGCAAGGCTCGCCACCTCCGAGGCGACGCTCGTCACCGCGGCCGCCTTGTAGCCGTAGAGCGGGATGAAGATCACGTTGAGCAGGACGTTCAGGGCGAGCATGAACACGTTCAGCGCAAGCAGCGCCCGGTAGGCGCCGTGGGCCATCAGGAGCCCCAACGCCGGGGTGAGCAGGAACGTCGCGACGACGTACGGAGCGAGCAGCTTCAGCGCGACGGCTCCCCCCGCATAGCGCTCGCCGGCGGTGAAGGAGACGATGTCGCGCGCGAACGCGACTCCGAGAATCGTGACGGGAACGGACAGGGCGAGTCCAACGTCGAAGGCCTTCTGCGCCAGCGGCAGGGTTCGGGAGTCACCCTGCTGGATGAAGCGCGAGAACGTGGGAAAGAGCGAGTTCAGGACCGCGAAAGGCGCCACCGCTGCGAGCTCCAGGAACTTGTAGCTCGCTCCGTACAGGCCGACTTCCCGCGAGGGTCGAAACAAGGCGAGCAGCACGGTGTCCACTCGGAAGTAGAGCTGCCCCAGCGAGAGGGCCGCGCCGAGGACGATGCCACCGCGGATGAGGGTGCGCCAGTACGACAGGTCGACGTGCGGCCGGAGGCGGACCCGCGTCACCGTCGCGACGAGGACGAGGGTGATCACGAGCGTTGCAATCTGGCCGATCACCGCCGCCCACACGAATGCCTTGAACCCGAGGCCCGCTGCGACGGCCGCGTACGTCAGCGCCAGAGTCACCACCCGTCCCGTCACGTTCGAGACCACCGGCCACTGCATCATCAGACGGGCCTGGAAGACGGGCGAGAGCGTCGCGTTCAACAACGTCGCCAGCGTTCCCAGGGAAGCGATGAGGACTGCGAGCCGCGTCCGCTCGTCGAACGGAAGCAGGTAGGCGAGCGCGACGAACGCGCCGGTGAGACCAAAACCGACCAGGGCTCGCAGCGGGAGCGACGCACCGAGCGCGGTTTCGGTCTCTCCGGGGTTCGCGGAGATCGTGCGGACGACGGTCGCCGTGAGTCCGACGTCCGCGAGCACCGCGGGAATGAACAGGTAGATGAGTGCCGCGGTCAGATCGCCGTAGGCCGCCGGTCCGAGGTTCCGCGCCACTGCGATGAACGTGAAGAACCCGACTCCCGACGCGAGGATCGAGCCCGCAACCTGGACCGCCGAGTTGGTCGCGAGGCGCGCGGCGAGCGTCAACCGCCCGGGCAACCGGTCGAGTGAGCGATCGGCCACGACGGACGGGCTACCGACTCTGGCGGTAGCCGCTGAGCATTCCGGCGAGCGAGCTCGTCGCCGCCGATTCGCCCTTGAGCGCGAAGAACCCCATCCGCGCCACCAGCCCGGCACACATGAAGAACAGCGTCGCCGCGGCCTGTGCGCGCGGAAGCTCGGTTCGGATGAGGGCGCCCTCCGAGCGGCCGATCAACTCGGAGCGGCGACGGTCGGACCACTCTCGGCGGCCCGATGTGTTGCCGAGGTGCACGAACTCCGACTCGGACTCGAACCAGACGAGCCGGCCGCTCTTCGAAGCCCTCCAGCAGAGGTCCAGATCCTCCGCGAACATGAGCTCACGCTCGATCCAACCGCCGAGCTCGTCCCACAACCCGGCCGTGGCCGCGATCACGGCGCCGTTCGCCGCTCCGATCGGCCGAGAGGAAGCGTGATTCCAGCGGTGCCCCCAGGACGGCTGCCAGCGATTCGGCACGAACCGGCTCAATCCGGTCGCGCGCAGGAAGGCGTTCGCAGGGTTCGAGATGGGCACGACGCTCGGCTGGAGCGTGAGGTCTTCGTTCAAGAGCCGCGGCACGGCCAGGCCCACGCGATCGCGGTCGAGGCTCGCCAGCAGGCGACGGACGCTCCCGGGCCGGCGGACGAAGGCGTCGTTGTTGACGAAGAGGTACCGATCGCCCGGAAGGATCTTGGCACCCTTGTTGGCCGCACGGGCATAGCCGATGTTCTCCTCGAGCCTCAGGAGCTGTACATCCGGCAGGGCCTCGCGCAGGATCTCGGTGGATTCCTCCGTCGAGCCGTTCTCCACGAGGACGATCCGCGCGCTGTCGACCCCGTCCTCGACGAGTGCCTGCACGCATCTGATCGTGAGCTCCGGCAGGTCCCGGTTGACGACGACAACCGTCGCCGCCCGCAGAGGATCCCGCCCGTCCGCAACGTCGGTCATCCTCGACTGATCATAGTCAGCACCTTTCCCGGCGCCAGTGGGGCTTGCAAATCCGTCCCAACGCGCCGAATGTGACCCGATGACGGACAGCTCGCTGCATTCGTGCCGGCTCTGCCGTGCGCCGCTCTCGCGGACGTTCGTCGACCTCGGCGTGACGCCGCTGGCGAACTCGTACCTCGACGAGAGCGACCTCGCGAACGGCGAGACGTTCTATCCGCTCCGCGTCTTCGTCTGCGACGAGTGCCTCCTCGTCCAGCTGCCCGTCCACGCCGCGCCGGAGACGATCTTCGACGAGTACGCCTACTTCTCGTCCTACTCCGACAGCTGGGTGGAGCACGCGCGCCGCTACGCCGAGGCGACCGTCGAGCGCTTCGGCCTCGACGACTCCAGCCGCGTCGTAGAGATCGCGTCGAACGACGGCTACCTGCTGCGGTTCTTCGTCGACCGAGGGATCGCCGCGACCGGGGTCGAGCCCTCTGCGAACGTCGCGGCGGCAGCGGCGGCCCGCGGGATCCCGACGATCGTCGACTTCTTCGGGCAGACCCTGGCCAATCGGATCGTCGGCGAGCAGGGCCCGGCGGATCTGGTCGTCGGCAACAACGTCCTGGCCCACGTACCCGATCTCCACGACTTCGTCGAAGGGGTCCGCCACCTGCTCGCCGCGGACGGCGTCGTCACGATGGAGTTCCCGCACGTCCTGCGCCTGATCGGGGAGAAGCAGTTCGACACGATCTATCACGAGCACTTCTCGTACCTCTCGCTCCATGTCGTCGAGCGACTCTTCGGCGAGCACGGTCTGCGCCTCTTCGACCTGGAGGAGCTGTCGACCCACGGGGGCTCGCTGCGGATCTACGCCTGCCATGCGGACGCCGACCGGGACGGGGAATCGGCTTCCCTTGCTGCGGTGCGGCTGGCCGAGCACGAAGCCGCTCTCGATCGCATCACCGGATACGACGGATTCGAGCAAGCGGTGCGGCAGGTCAAGCGCGACTTGCTTTCGTTCCTCCTCGACGCGAAGCGGGAGGGGAAGTCGATCGTCGGCTACGGCGCGGCCGCAAAGGGGAACACGCTCCT